>CAJMJM010000081.1 GCA_905213725.1 Collinsella aerofaciens | reverse complement strand
CGCGCAAAAGTGCGCCTCGGCAATCTGGGGCCCGTCCCCAAATACCTATAAATATGCAGGCCAGCGATATGTTAACGATGCGCCAGCGGGTGCGCTGCCAGATAGACCTCGGTCAGTTGCGTACGATCGACATGCGTGTAGACCTGCGTGGTCGATATATCGGCATGTCCCAAGATCTCCTGTAGCACACGGAGGTCTGCGCCGCCCGCAAGCATATGGGTGGCAAAGGAGTGACGCAGCGTATGGGGATGGAGTCCCACCAGTCCCACCTGGCGCCCGTAGCGCTCACAGATGGCATGGATGCCCTGGCGCGACAGACGGCGGCCGTTCTTATTTAAAAAGACCGCCGAGGTCTCGGTTCCGCGGGCATGGGCCGCCAAGCGAGAACGTCCCTCAGTTACATAGAGCGTCAGAGCTCGCGCCGCGCTTCCCACCAGCGGGGACAGGCGTTCCTTTGAGCCCTTACCGCGAACGAGTACAAAGCCATCGTCGATATGGATATCGCCCACATCGAGCCCCACCAACTCGCTCACACGCAAACCGCATCCGTAGAGCACTTCCAAGATGGCATGGTCGCGCAAGCCCATCTCGCCCTCGGGGAAGTCTTGATCGAGCAGCGCCGAGACATCCTCCACCGATAGATACTCCGGCAAACGATCAGCCTTTTTAGGAAGGCGCAACGCCGCCGTTGGATTTTGGGCCACAGCCCCATCGCGCACCAAAAAGGCATGCAGGCCCTTCACGGCCGCAAGCGCACGCTCCACCGAGGCATCCGAATAGCCCCCATCGCGACGGTCGGCGACAAAGCCCTCCACGACCTGACGAGTCACCTCTTCAAAAGACACAATACCCGCCCGCTCCAGATAGGCGCAGTACGTCGTCAGGTCACGACGATAGGCCGCAATCGTGTTGCGCGCCAAACCCCGCTCGACCGCGAGGTAATCGAGATACTCCCCCGCCGCCACGGCGAGCGACGAGGGAGTAGCTTCGGTATGTTCCTTATTCGCCGGCACCCTTAGTCCGTAGCGAGATTCATGGGCGTCACCTGCAGACGGTCGACACCCTCGTGCTGGCCGATCGAAGCGCGCACGAACTCGCGGAACAGCGGCTGCGGGTTGGTCGGGCGGCTCTTGAACTCGGGATGAGCCTGGGTTGCCACATACCACGGATGCACGTTGCGCGGCAGCTCGACCATCTCGACCAGGCGCTCGTCGGGCGACAGACCCGAGATAACCAAACCGGCGTCCTCGAGCTGGTCACGGAAGGCGTTGTTGAACTCAAAGCGGTGACGGTGACGCTCGTAGACGAGCTCCTCGCCATATGCCTCGCGAGCAAGGGTATCGGCGGCGAGCTTGCACGGATAGGCGCCCAGGCGCATGGTGCCGCCCTTCTCGGTCACGTCCTCCTGCGAGCTCATCAGATCGATGACGCTAAACGGGCCGTCCGGATCGAACTCGGAGGAGCTGGCGCCGGCAAGGCCGCCGACGTTGCGGGCGAACTCGCACACGGCCACCTGCATACCCAGGCAAATGCCCAGATACGGAATCTTGTGCTCACGGGCAAACTCGGCCGCGAGGATCTTGCCCTCCA
Organism: Collinsella aerofaciens; assembly: GCA_905213725.1. Taxonomy (GTDB): domain Bacteria; phylum Actinomycetota; class Coriobacteriia; order Coriobacteriales; family Coriobacteriaceae; genus Collinsella; species Collinsella aerofaciens_BZ. Next base: position 6,524 of record CAJMJM010000081.1, on the reverse strand, counting down.
GGGCGCGCTTGCCAAAGCCGCCAGGGACCAGGATGCCCGAGGCGTCGCCCAGAACCTCGGAGACATTCTGCTCGTCGAGGCTCTCGCCGTCGACCAGCTGGACGTCCACATGGCGATCGTAGAAGACGCCCGCATGGTGCAGGGCCTCGATAACCGACAGGTACGCATCGGGCAGCTGCGTGTACTTACCCACGACGGCGATCTTCACCTTGTCGGCGTGATGGTTGGCGTGATTCTGTTTGCGCAGGAACTCGTTCCACTCGCTCATGTCGCGCTCACGCGGATCCAGACCCAGGCGTTCGCAAATGCGCAGGTCAAAGTCCTGCTCGGCAAGCAGCTGCGGAACATCGTAAATGCTCGCGCAGTCCTCGTTGGTAAAGACGCAATCGGTGTCGACGTCGCAGAAGCTTGCGATCTTTCCGCGGATAGCGTCATCGATATGGTGGTCGGAGCGCAGCACGATGATATCGGGCTGGATGCCAAAGCTGCGGAGCTCCTTGACGGAATGCTGCGTGGGCTTGGTCTTGACCTCGTGGGCGGCGGCGATATAGGGAACGAGCGACACGTGGATGTAGCAGACGTTCTCGGGGCCGGCCTCCTTGCGGTACTGGCGGATGGCCTCGACAAACGGCTGCGACTCGATGTCGCCGATCGTGCCGCCCAGCTCGGTGATGACTACATCGGAGCCGGTCTGCTCCTCGATGCGGCGGAACTTGTCCTTAATGGCATTGGTGACGTGAGGAATCACCTGCACGGTACCGCCCAAAAAGTCGCCGCGACGCTCGCGGGCGATCAAGCTCTTATAGATGGCGCCGGTCGTAAAGTTGGAATCGCGGGTCAGGTTCTCATCAATAAAGCGCTCGTAATGACCCAGGTCCAGGTCGGACTCGTAACCATCCTCGGTAACGAAGACCTCACCATGCTGGAAGGGGCTCATGGTACCGGGGTCGACGTTCAGATACGGATCGGCCTTCTGCATCGTTACTTTGTAGCCACGCGACTTGAGCAGACGGCCCAGCGAGGCCGCGGTGATACCCTTGCCCAAGGACGAAACCACGCCACCGGTTACGAACACATGCTTGGTCATATTGAGTTACCTGCGCTTCCCGTAGAAGTTGTTTATCCACATCTTACGGGTCTTCATTGTAATACTCGCGCCGCGGACCGTTCGCAATTTTTCTCGCATGCGATTGCATTTCTCAATCTTGAAACAAAACGCCGCCCGGTTTCCCAGGCGACGTCGCTGTGGCAAGGGTTACATGCTGCTATCGATCAGCAACCTCGTCCTCAAGCATTTCTTGAACGAGCATGCCGGTACGGACGCCCTCAAGATACCACTCGCCACGTTCGGTGAGGCAAATGCCATTTGCAAGCTGACCGCCGTCGTCGCTATAACGCGAGACGACATCAATCATGCCTTCGGAATCCAAGCGATCGATTGCGGCGCGGACACGATACGGCGAAACCCCCACGCGCTCGGCAAGCGTTATGCGCGAGAAACCAAACGGCCCGCCATTGTCTACGGTTTGCTGGTCGATCTCCATCAACACCAGCACCTCGACACGCTTCATATCGTTGACACTCGCACGACCCTTGCCCGCCATAGCAGCCTCCTCAAACCGAGCACGAGCATCTAACGCGCCGTGCGCGACCGACACACCTCACGATGGCAGGTAATATCCATCATGCGGCATCCCGCTAAGGATGAAACAGTAACGGTTATTGTATACCGCTCAAATTGTTTCTAGGCAGGTAAACAGCTATTTTTCGCCGAAATAGGCGCTTTATTGATCAAAAAGCCGTACCGGGCGCTAACCCGATACGGCCAAAATGCAATGCAATTACCGCGGTGCTTCAAACTTAGCGATGGAAGAAACCGCGGCGCTCAAACTTGGGCTCGCAGCACACGTTGATACCCAGTTTGCGCAGTACCGTCTCGTCCGTCGGCGAGATGATCACGCTAAAGAAGGCATCGCAACCGCGCAGCTGCTCCAGGCCCGAAAGGACGCGAGCGGCCGTCTCACTCGTGGCCGAGGTGATCGACAGCGCCATAAGCGTCTCGTCGGTGTGGAGGCGCGGGTTTTTGCTTCCCAGGAAATGCGTCTTGAGCTTGCTGATGGGCTCGATCGCCTCATCGCTAATGACCTCGAGCTCAAGGTCGACGCCCGAGACATGCTTGAGGGCGTTCATAATGAGCGAACTTGCGGCGCCCAGGCGCGTGGAGGTCTTACCGGTCACCACGGAGCCATCGGGCATGACCATGGCACCCACGGGACCACCCGTCAGCTGCTCCCTGGTGAGGGCCGCCGAGCGCGCCGGTGAATAGTTCTTATCGATGCCGGCTTTCTTCATAATAATCTTGAGACGGTCGACTTGCTCATCGCCCACGCCGGTACGGCGCACATTTTCGACCGCGGTAAAGTAGCGGCGGACGATCTCCATCTTGGAAGCGTCGCGGCAGGCATCGTCATCGGTGATGGCAAAGCCGACCATATTGACGCCCATGTCCGTAGGGCTCTGGTAGGGGCTCTTGCCCAAGATCTTTTCCATCAGGGCACGGACTACCGGGAAGGCCTCGACGTCGCGGTTGTAGTTGACCGTGGTCTTGTTGTAGGCCTCAAGGTGGAACGAATCGATGATATTGGCGTCGTCGAGGTCAGCCGTGGCGGCCTCGTAGGCAATATTGACCGGATGCGTCAGAGGAAGATTCCAGACCGGGAAGGTCTCGAACTTGGCATAGCCGGCGGCGGTACCGTGCGTATGCTCGTGATACAGCTGCGAGAGGCAAGTGGCGAGCTTGCCCGAGCCGGGGCCGGGTGCCGTCACGACAACGAGTGGACGCGTGGTCTCGACAAACTCGTTCTTGCCGTAGCCTTCGTCGGACACGATCAGATCGACATCGTGCGGATACCCCTCGATGGGATAGTGCAGCTTGGCGGGAATGCCGAGCGCGTTCAGGCGATTGCGGAACACATCGGCGGCGGTCTGGCCGGCGTACTGGGTGATGACCTCGGCCGCGACGGCAAAGCCGTTGCCGCGGAACAGGTCAACCAGGCGCAGCACATCCTCGTCATAGGTAATGCCAAGGTCACCACGAGCCTTGTTTTTCTCGATGTGGTTCGCGTTGATCGCGATGATAACCTCAACGTCATCGGCAATGCTCTTGAGCATGCGGAACTTGCTGTCCGGTTCAAAACCCGGCAGCACGCGACTCGCGTGATAGTCGTCAAACAGCTTGCCGCCAAACTCCAAATAGAGTTTGCCGCCAAACTGCGAGATGCGCTCCTTAATGTGAGCAGCCTGCAGCTCGATATACTTCGCGTTGTCGAAACCCTGGCGCATGTATGGCTCCCGTCCCGTTTCCAATTAATGTTCTAGGCGATTATAACGGAGCAGACCCTCCCCAACGCACTTCCCCTGTACCAACAAGGGGAACGTCGCAGGTTGAGCATAAGTCAGCGAGCGACGTCCAGGACGTACAAGTTGGCATGAAAAAGGCAAGGCATAGACCTTCTGGTCATGCCTTGCCTTTTGAATGACAAATTGTCGTCCTGGACGGCGCGCAGCGTCGACTGGTTGCGCGGTTCGTAGAACCGCGCAACATGAGAGCGCCCCCTCCCGCGCACGGAACGGGAGGGGGCTAAAGGTAGGAGTCTACCGGTGGGTTGACCCCACCGGACAGACGATGACCAGATGATCCTTTACAGGATCGTCAAGGTTTCCGTGGGGTACCCGTTGGGTACTTAGAGCAACACGCAGGCGACGGTCAGGATGATGGCGCAGACGACAGAGAGCGCGACGATGAGCTTAAGGGCAAACTTGAGCCAGGTCGTCCACTCGATCTTGGCCAGGGCGAGACCGCCCATGATGGCGCCGGAGGTCGGGGTGAACAGGTTCACGACACCGATGGCGGCGGAGAAGATCATGACCATGACCTCGGGCGAGAAGCCGAGCTTAACAGCCAGCGGTCCCATGATGGGCATGGAGACAGTGGCCATACCGGAGGTCGAGGGGATCAGGAAGGACAGGCCGAAGTAGACCAGGAAGCTCATGGGAGCGAAGATCACGCCGGACAGGCCAGCCAGGGCATTGGCGGCAGCGTCGAGGACGTAGACGTCGAGGCCGGTGTTAGCCATGAGGACGGAGATACCACGGGCGAGAGCGATGACGAGAACAACGGACATCATGTCGGCAGCGCCGGTGATGAAGGTGTTGACGATCTGCTTCTCGGACAGGCCACCGATGATACCGATCAGGATAGCCATGAGGAAGAACCAGGTGGAAGCCTCGTCGAAGTACCACTGGCCAATGGGCAGGCCGGTGATCAGGGCAGACCAGCCCTGGACGACGGCGTTACCGTCGGCATCGTAGACAGCACCAGCGTCAAAGAAGTTGGCGACGCCCTCGTTGAGGTCGGCCAGCGGGATGAAGCCGACGATCATGACGACGAAGGTGAAGGCGAAAGCGATCAGAACACCCTTCTGACGACCGGTGAGCTTGACCTCCTTGTGGACCTCAGAAGCAGCCTTGCCATGTGCCTCTTCGGCGGCCTTGAGCTCCTGCATCGAAAGGATGGTAGAACCCTTGTCAGCCTTGACCTTCTTGGCATAGTTCATCACGAAGACGATGGACATAGCGGTAGTGACAATCCACAGGACGGCACCGAGGCCGATGATGATGGACTGGTTCACGGCAATGTCAACGCCGGTCAGAGCGTCGACGGCAGCGCCGACGGCGAACGGGTTAACCGTGGAGCCCAGGCAGCCGCAGCCAGCGCCGAGCAGGACGGTAGCGGCACCGACCATCGGGTCGAAGCCGGCAGCCATCATGGTAGCGGCAAGCAGGGCGTAGAAGGGAACGGTCTCCTCGCACATACCATAGGTGGTACCACCGAGGGAGAAGATGAGCATCAGCACGGGAATGAGCATGATCTCGTTGCCCTTAATCTTCTGCAACAGGACGGCGATGCCGTTGTCCAGAGCGCCGGTCTCGGTCATCATGCCGAGGAAGCCGCCCAGGATCATAACGAAGAGGCAGACGGGCAGAGCGTCAGCGAAGCCCTTAATCGGGGCGGTGCAGAAATCGCTCAGACGGGCGGCAGTAACCGCGCCGCCGGACGTGCCGGAGACGATAACGGTAATTACTGCAACAATTGCCAGCAGAGCTAGAAGAATGGTGAACGATGAAGGCATACCGCGCTTTTTCTTAGCGGTCTCAGTCATGGTTCTCATCCCCCCTTCATAAATCATTTAACTTTCTCGCGCGAAGCGGATCTTCCGTGCCGTGCCCACCGCCCGACGCGAGATATTTACCAGGCAAAGCCGCTCGGGGTGTGCAGCAATACACCCCGAGCGAGATGCTAGATGCTCTTACTTGAGCGTGGCGTACATGACAGCCTTGATGGTGTGCATGCGGTTCTCGGCCTCATCGAAGACCTTGGAAGCGGGGCTCTCGAAGACCTCGTCGGTGACCTCCTGCTCGGTGATGCCGAACTGCTCGCACTTCTCGGCGCCAATGGTGGTGTTGGTGTCGTGGAAGCTGGGCAGGCAGTGCAGGAAGATGGCGCCCGGGTTGGCCATAGCCATGACCTCGGAGGTAACACGATACGGGGTGAGCTGAGCGATGCGCTCGGCCCAGACCTCGTCGGGCTCTCCCATGGAGACCCACACGTCGGTGTAGATAACGTCGGCACCGGTGACGCCGTCCTTGACGTCGGTGGTCAGCTTGATGGTGCAGCCGTTGGCCTCGGCGATGGGCTTGCAGGCCTCGATGACGTCGTCGGCGGGCATGCACTCCTCGGGGCCGCAGGCCACGAAGTTCATGCCGAGCTTGGAGCAGACAACCATGAGGGAGCGAGCGACGTTGTTCTTGCAGTCGCCCATGAAGACGAGGGTCTTGCCCTTGATGTCGTAGTTGAAGTTCTCCTGGACGGTCAGGATGTCGGCGAGCATCTGGGTGGGATGCCACTCGGTGGTCAGGCCGTTCCACACGGGCACGCCGGACTTAGCAGCGAGCTCCTCGACGTCGTCCTGGGCAAAGCCACGGAACTCGATGCCGTCATACATGCGGCCGAGAACACGGGCGGTGTCCTCGATGGACTCCTTCTTGCCCATCTGCGACGAACCCGGATCGAGGTAGGTGACGCCCATGCCCAGATCCATGCCGCCGACCTCGAAGGCACAGCGGGTACGAGTGGAGGTCTTCTGGAAGAGCAGAACGATATTCTTGCCCTCGAGATAGCGGTGCGGAACGCCAGCGCGCTTCATATCCTTGAAGTTCTTGGAGAGCTTGAGCAGGTACTCGATCTCCTCGGTGGTGAGGTCGAGAAGCTTGAGGAAGCTACGGCCGGAGAGGTTAACACCCATGGTTTGATTCCTTTCGAAGAAATGAATTACGTAAGTATTAGTGTTGCCCGTTTAACGGGCGAAGCCGGTGCGGTTGTAGGGGGACCGCACCGGAAACGGAAAGACTTAGAGGTCCTCGCGCCAGAAGGGCATGCTCATGCAGCGCGGGCCGCCGCGGCC
>CAJMJM010000080.1 GCA_905213725.1 Collinsella aerofaciens | reverse complement strand
GCCGTCGGGCAGGTAGCTCCACACCAAGTCGTAGACCGAGTTAACGCCCTGCGCATACATGGCAATGCGCTCTAGGCCATAGGTGATCTCGACGGGCACGGGGTCGACCTCGATGCCGCCTACCTGCTGGAAGTACGTAAACTGCGTGACCTCCATGCCGTTGAGCCAGACCTCCCAGCCAAGGCCCCAGGCGCCGAGCGTCGGGCTCTCCCAGTCGTCCTCGACAAAGCGGACGTCATGGTCGTTGGGGTCCAGACCGATAGCGGCAAGAGACCCCAGGTAAAGCTCCTGGGCGTTGACCGGTGAGGGCTTGATGAGCACCTGGAACTGATAGTAGTGCTGCATGCGGTTGGGGTTCTCGCCGTAGCGGCCGTCGGCGGGACGGCGGCAAGGCTGCGCATAACAGGTGCGCCACTCGGCGGGACCGAGCGAGCGCAGCGTGGTCGCGGTATGGAAGGTACCGGCACCGACCTCGGAGTCATAGGGCTGCATGATGACGCAGCCCTGCTCGCCCCAGTACTGCTGGAGGCGCAGGATGATGTCTTGGAAGGAAAGCGATGAAGCGTTCATGCCTCTAATATCCCCTCGTCGAAACGATTACACGGTTAGGTACTGTACTATAGCGGTTTTTAGTCGATAGCGCCCAGACGGTTGAGCGGCCAGTAACGCACGAGCGCCACGGCGATCAATTCGGAGCGGTCGACCGGGCCAAAGTAGCGGGAGTCAGCAGAGTTCTCGCGGTTGTCGCCCATCACCCACACGCACCCGTCGGGAACGGTGTAGGGATAGCTTACCTGAGCGCCGGGCGCTTGGACCGAAAGTGGCCAGCTCATGCCCGTCGTATAGTCCTCGTCGAGCGCTTGGCCGTCAACGACCACCTTGCCATCCTGCAGGTCGACCGTCTGCCCGGCCGTGGCAATAACACGCTTGACAAGAACATCATGCTCGGAGGTGCCATCGGGGTTGTGAAACACCACGATATCGCCCTGCTTGACGGGCTGACCGAGCTCGAGGCTCACCTTTTGTGCCAGGATCTGGTCGCCAATCTCGATCGTGGACTCCATGGAACCGGTGGGTACCACAAAGGGTTCGACCACAAACGAGCGAATCAAGAAGGTAGCGACCAGTGCGATCGCGACGACCACGATCCACTCAAACGCACCCTTTAGCACGGAATGCTGCGATGGAACCATCCTCACTCCTCGCTCTGCGAATACGAAGCGTCCAGAATCTCCTGCGCGTAAGCGCGCTCCTCGGGCGTGAGCCGCGCCGTCTCAATCAGATCGGGACGCCAACGACAGGTGCGCTCGATGGCGTTCTTACGACGCCACGCATCGACCTTAGCATGATCGCCGCTCACAAGCACCGGAGGCACGCCCTCGCCGTTGAACTCGGCAGGACGGGTGTACTGCGCGTACTCGCGCAGGCCTCCATCCTCGGCGGTCGAGCACGACTCGTCGACGTTGCTCATCTCGTCGCCCAGGGCGCCGGGAATCAGGCGTACGACGGCATCGGCAACGACCATAGCGGGAAGCTCGCCGCCCGTAAGCACGTAGTCGCCGATCGACAGACGCTCATCGGCATACGCATACGCGCGCTCGTCGACGCCCTCGTAGCGACTGCACACAAACAGCAGGCGCTCACTTTTGAGCAGGCGCTCGGCCACATGCTGCGTAAAGGGCTCGCCACAGGGGGTAAAGAACACCACAGTGGGCTTGGGACCCTCTGCGCTAATGGCCTCGATGGCCTCGGCGATAGGCTCGACCTTCATGAGCATGCCCTGCCCGCCGCCGTACGGCTCGTCATCGACGGTACGATGGCGGTCGTGCGTCCAGTCGCGCAGGTTATACGCCTTAAAATCAAAAAGGCCGGCCTTGCGGGCGCGGCCCAAGATCGATGTGGACATGACGGGCTCAAACATCTCGGGAAAGACCGAAAGGGTCTCGATCAGCATGTTGTCCTCCCTACTTGTCCATATCGATCAGGCCGTCCATAACGTGGACGGAAATTGTTCCTGTGTCGGGAAGATCGAGCACGACCTGCTCGATCACGGGAATCAGCACCTCGCCGTACCGATCACCCTCGACAACCCAAACATCGTTGGCGGGCGTCGACATGATCTCGACGATCGTACCGAGCGAACCGAAGCGCTCGTCGACCACCTCGCGACCCATCAGGTCGGTATAGGCAGCGTCGAGCGAATCGAGCTCAAAGTCGTCACGATTTGCCAGCACGTAGCACCCCGTGATGCCCTCGGCGGCCGTCAAGTCGTCAATGCCCTCAAACGAGACCAGATCGCCATCGCCCGTATCGGTGACGGACACGACCGTGCAAAAGCGGTCGCGCTTGAGCGCCGGCGGCGTCAGGGCGACGCGCATACCCGGCTCTAATACAGAAGGAAGCCCCCGCAGCGGCTGCGCGAGGACCTCCCCCTTCCTTCCGTGCGGCTTGACCACACGGGCGATGTTTTTGTACTGGGACCTCAAGGTCCTAGCCCAGAACCTCTACCTCGACAGCAGTGTCGAGGCGAGCGGCCAGTGCACGGGCGAGCGTGCGAATGGCCTTGATGGTACGGCCACGACGGCCGATGACCTTAGCGACATCATCCTCGGCGACCGAAACCTCAATCGTAGAGGCGTCGTCACCATCGATGACCTCAAGGCTCACGGAATCCGGGTCGTCGACGATCTGAACAACGAGATATTCGACGAGATCGGCGATGCGATCTGAGAGCATTGCCTCACCCTCGAGCTGTGCAGCGTCAACCTCAGGCACGATTTACTCCTCGGCACCCTCAGCGGCCTCAGCGGCAGCCTTAGCGGCCTCGGCCTCTTTGGCGAGCTGCTTCTTGGACTTCTTGACGACGGTCTCAGTCTTCTCGCCCTCGTTGGCGGCCTTGACCAGAGCGGCGACGGCGTCGGTGAGCTGAGCGCCCTTGGACTGCCAGTCGGCGATCTTCTCGAGGTCGAGGTTGATGGTCTTGGGGGCGGTCATCGGGTTGTAGCGGCCAACCTCCTCGATGATACGACCGTCACGCGGGGCGCGGGAATCGGCGACGACGACACGGTAGTACGGACGCTTCTTAGCGCCGTGACGAGCAAGGCGAATCTTGACTGCCAAAGGAAACTCCTCCAACCAAGCAGCTTTAGGCTGCAACTACAAACAAACAGTTGAACATAATACTCCATCGACGCGGGCAGGTGAAGTCCGTGAGACCAACTTCTTCGGTGTAGTCGAGGGCAAATCCATATCTTAGACAAGAATTCGGGATTTGCAAGCACATACACGCACCCCACATGAGCTGCGCGGTATACTCATGACATGGAAAGACGCGAACATACATACGGTTATGAGGATGCCACGGGCGTCACGCCGCCTCCCTGGACGGGTCCGGCGGTGGGCCTCATGGACCTCGATGCGTTTTTTGCGAGCGTGGAGATGCTCGACCATCCCGAATGGCGCGGAAAACCGCTCATCGTGGGCGGAGACGCCGATTCGCGTGGCGTCGTGTCCACGTGTTCGTATGAGGCACGTCGCTTTGGCGTGCACTCTGCCATGGCCTCGGCCGAGGCGCGGCGCTTGTGCCCGCAAGCCATTTGGACGCACGGGCACTTTGATCGCTACCGCGAGGTGAGCGCGCAGGTCATGGCGATTCTCGCCGACGAGACCCCGCGCGTTGAGCGCGTATCCATCGATGAGGCCTTTATCGATATCACACCGGGTCGCTTTGCGCCCGAAGACCCGCTACTGGTTGCGCAGCGTATAAGCGACCGCGTGGCAGCGCTGGGTGTGACCTGCTCCATTGGCGTGGGCTGCAACAAGACGGTCGCAAAGATCGCAAGCGAGCGGGATAAGCCGTTTGGGCTGACCATCGTGCGCCCCGGAACCGAGCAGCGCTTTTTGGCCGCGCTGCCGGTATCTGCCATGAGCGGCATAGGGCGCTCGGCCGAGGAGCGACTGCGCCGCATGCGCATCTACACCCTCGGCGAGCTTTCGCGCGCGCCTGAGTCCACCTTGGCCTCTATTTTTGGCGTCAACGGCGAACGCATGCGCCAGCGTGCGCAAGGACTCGAAATCTCCGAAGTCACGAGTCTCGATGAAGAGCGTGAGGTCAAGTCGGTCAGTAATGAACGCACCTTTGCGAAAGATTTGACTGAGCGTGGGGATATTGAGGCGGCGATTGCGCTGTTGGGAGAGTCAGTGGGACGCCGCCTGCGCCGTCAGGGGCTGACGGGTGCCACGGTAACGCTCAAGCTTAAGTATTCGTATGGCAGCGGGCGTACGGCACAGCGCCGGCTGCCTCATCCGACCGACGATGAGAACATCTTCGTGGCGGTTGCACTCGAACTGCTCGACAACATCTGGCAGGATGGCATGCATGTTCGCTTAGCGGGCATCGGCATGAGCGACTTCGACCACCAAGGCGGCATCCAGACTGACCTGTTCTGCGAGATCGATGACCGCGGAGCCCAATCCAGCGACCGCCGCGACCTCTCCGTCGCCATCGACGCCGTCCGAGACAAATTCGGCGACACCGCCCTTTCCTTCGGCCGCCAATCCCGCTTCAACGATTAACCGCCTTAGGGCAAAAAGAAAGCCGGGCAGGTGCGGAACCCGCACCTGCCCGGCGATATGCGTGAGGGTAGCTAAACCCCGTCTCAAATGAGCTACTAGAGGAGGTTGAGGGGGAGCTGGGGGGCGTCACCCCAGAGCTTTTCGAGACGGTAGAAGTCGCGCGCCTCGGGAGTGAAGACGTGGACGACAACCGAACCGTAGTCCATGAGCATCCAGGTCTTCTGCTCGCGGCCCTCGATGGAGAACGGATGCTCGCCGCAAGCCTCGGCGACCTTCTCCTCGATCTCGTCGACGATCGAATCGACCTGGCGGTTGTTGGTACCGGTGGCGAGCACAAAGTAGTCGCACACATCGGAAAGCTCGGTCAGGTCGAGCACCTGAACGTCCTCGCCCTTCTTGTCGTAGGCGGCCTGCGCGGCGGCGCGGGCGACATCCTCGGCGGCGACACCGCTCGCGGACAGCGAGGCGGCAGTGCGGTCGGACGTGGCGGCGAAGCTCTTGTGCTCCACACCTTCAAGAATCTGCTCGTCGGTCATGGTCTCGTCGGCCATGGAATACCTCTTTCTAGTCAGCCCGAGCTAGCGCAGCTGGGCGTAATGGTTGTAAATCGAAATAGCCGTGGGATAAAGATAGCGCCCGGACTGGATCACATAGACCAGACCCTGCGCAAAACAGGAGAAGAACAACTCGTCGAGTGAGGACTTCCCCACCATCTTGCGCAGCGCATGGGCATAATCGCCGTGGCGGTTGGGTTCGATGGCATCGGCCACAAAGACCACCATATCGAGCGGCGTCATGTCGCAGTCACCCACGGTGTGACGGTCGACAGCCTGGAAAACGGCCGGCGACAGTTCGGGAAAAAGCTGCGGAAGTTCATAGGCGGCAACAGGGCCATGCAAAAGCGGCGTCGCGGCAGAAGGAGAGCCGGCAATCTTAATTCCGTAATGCAGAGCGCGCGTGACCAGCTCGTCGTCGGAGAGCACTTTGTCCCAGTCATGGATCAGGCCGGCGGCAGCGGCATCAAAGCGGTCAACGCCGTAGACCTCGGCCAGATGAAGTGCGGTCTCGGCAACACCCAGCGAATGCACATAGCGCTTGCGCTTATCCTTCATGCGAACATCGAGCAGCTCTTGAATGCGCTTGAGCAGCGCGCGCTCATCGCCCTCAAACTGATCCTCTACCGACAACGTAGACCCCCATCACTCAAAATCTTCTTGGCCCAAATCGGCATATAGCCTGCGTTTGCGAATGTAGCCGAGCACGGACTCGCTCGTAAGATAGCGCACGCTCATACCGCGGGCAACACGCTTGCGAATGTTCGTCGAGCTGATCGCCAGCGCCGGAATCTGAATATAGCGCACGTCGAACGGCAGCCCCGACTCTTTGATTCGGGCACGCGCCGTATCGATATCAAAGCCCGGTCGCGTCGCCGCAATAAAGGTAGCAAGCTCAGCGATTCGTTCGGCATCATGCCAAGTCACAATATCGATAATCGCGTCGGCGCCCGTAATAAAGTAGAGCTTTACCTGCGACGGGTAAAAGTCGCGAAGGGCATGAAGCGTATCGGCCGTATAGGTTACACCCGGACGGTCGATCTCGAACCGGCTCGCCAAAAAGGCCGGGTTCGCGGCGGTGGCGAGGACCGTCATGGCATAACGGTCCTCGGCAGGCGTCACCGGCTTGTCAAGCTTAAAGGCAGGAGAGCCCGCCGGCATAAAGAGCACAGCGTCCAAGTCGAGCGACTCGCGCGCCTGCTCGGCGGTCACCAGGTGCCCGTAATGGATGGGATCAAAGGTGCCACCCATAATGCCGAGCCTAAACTCCTGCCCGTCCTCTAGAGGAAGCTCGGGCAGACCGATTCCACCGCGCAGCGACATGGCTTACTCGCCCTCCGAGGTCTCGGCATCGCCCGCGGCATCCGCCGCATCGACAACCTCGACTCCCTCATCCGCAGCATCGGCCACGTCAATGGCTTCAACGGCAACGTCCTCGCCAGCATCCTCGAGCTCCTCGTACTCCGAGAAGTCCTCGGCGCCCTCAAAGTCAAAGGCGCGCTGGCAAATGCGGACCTCGTCGCCCGCACGGCAACCGGCCTTCTCGAGCGCGTCGTCAACACCCATACGCGCAAACTTATGCTGCAGGTAAATGACGGCTTCCTCGTTTTCCCAGTCGGTCTGGATGACCATGCGCTCGATGGCACGACCGACCACGCGGAAGGCACCGGGCTCTTCCTGAACAATGCGGAAACGCTTCTCACGCTGCAGGCGACGGCGCTCCCACTCATCGTCGCGCAGAACGACCGGCTCATCCGAGACAGCCAACTCGGCGCGCAGCTTAGCCACCTGCTCGCCCACGGCAAGCATCAGCGTGTTGAGGCCGGCGCCCGTCACGGCAGACACGGCAAAGAACATATGTCCATCGTCGAGCGCAGCGCGCATGAGGGCAGCAATCATGTAGGCCCTGCCCCGCGCAAAGCCCATGTTGGCAACGGCGCAAAGCGGGCGCTCCGAAAGCTCGGCGCCATACTGCTCGAGCTCGCGGTTGATGATGTGGTAATCCTCGACCGGATCGCGATCCTCAAAACCACCCGTCATGTCGACGACGTGCATGATCAGGGCCGTACGCTCAATGTGGCGCAGGAACTGGTGACCCAGGCCCTTACCCTCGCTCGCGCCTTCGATAAGACCGGGGACGTCGGCAACGACGTAAGAATATTCACCGGCACGCACCATGCCGAGGTTCGGCACGAGCGTGGTAAACGGGTAGTCAGCAATCTTGGGACGGGCGGCACTCATGCGCGCGATGAGCGATGACTTACCCACGGAGGGAAAGCCCACGAGCGCGGCATCGGCCATAAGCTTCATCTCGAGCTCGATCCAGTGCTCCTCGGCCGGTTCGCCCAACTGGGCAAAGGCCGGAGCGCGACGCACCGACGTCACAAAGTGCGTGTTGCCCAGACCGCCGGCACCGCCGGGCGCCACGACGACGCGCTCGCCGTCGTGCACCAGGTCGGCAATCTCGAACATCGGGGTCTGCGTCTCGGGATCGAGCTCGCGCACCACGGTACCCATAGGGACCTTGAGAATCAGGTCCTCGCCGCTCTTGCCGTTACGACGGGCACCCTGCCCGTGCGTGCCGCGCTCGGCGCGAAAGTGATGCTTAAAGCGGTAATCGATCAGCGAAGACAGCTGAGCATCGGCCTGGATGACGACATTGCCGCCACGACCGCCGTCGCCGCCATCGGGGCCGCCCTTGGGGACAAATGCCTCGCGCCTAAACGACATGCATCCGGCTCCGCCGTCGCCGCCGCACACGTTAATGCGGCTGATATCGGTGAACTGTGACAACAGAATCGCCTCCTACAAAAAAGAGGGAGACCCTTGAATCCTAAAACTCAAGTGCCTCCCACATATGTGCTCTATGAAGGGTGAATTACGCGTTCGCGAGCGGGCGTACGCTGACCCTGTGCTTGATACCCTTGTGGAACTCAACGGTACCGTCTACCAGCGCGAACAGCGTGTCGTCCTTACCACGGCCAACGTTCTCACCCGGGTG
>CAJMJM010000079.1 GCA_905213725.1 Collinsella aerofaciens | reverse complement strand
AGAACGACCGCAACGACGCCGAGTTCCTCGCCCGCATGCTGTCGGTCGGCAACGTCGTCGAGGTGTGGGTCCCCGACGACGAGTGCGAGGCCGCCCGCGACCTGACCAGGGCGCTCGAGGACGCGAGGGACGACCTCTCGCGCTCGAAGCAGCGGCTCTCCAAGTTCCTGCTCAGGCACGGGCTCGTCTTCGACGAGAGGACGCCCACCGGACGCAGGAAGGGGAACTGGACCCGGGCCCACTGGTCCTGGATCGAGTCGATAAGGTTCGCGGAGGGGGCCGACAACGAGGTGCTCGCCTACTACGTCGACGCGGTCAGGCGGGCGGCGGAGGAGAAGGCGCGGCTCGAGGGGCTCGTCGAGGGCGAGGCCCGCAAGCCCAGGTGGAGGAGGAGGGTCGACTCCCTCCGCTGCCTCAAGGGCGTCGACACCGCGACCGCCGCCGACCTCGTGTTCGAGGCCGGCGAGTTCTCCAGGTTCAGGAACGCCCGCTCGTTCGCCGCGTGGGTCGGCCTGACGCCCTCCGAGCACTCCAGCGGGGAGAGCGACCGCAGGGGCGCGATCACCAAGGCAGGCAACAAACACCTGAGGAAGGCGCTGGTCGAGGCCGCGTGGCACTACCTGACGTGCTCCGCGCGGCCGAAGGACCTCGCCAGGGGCCAGGCCCCGGACCCGGGCGCCCGCAGGCATGCCGCCAAGGGCGTGCGGAGGCTGGTCGAGAGGCGGGAGGCGCTGCTCGCGCGCGGGGTCCACAACAACAAGGCGAACGTGGCCACGGCGCGCGAGCTCGCCTGCTGGGTGTGGGCGGTCGGCCTCATGGCCGAGGAGGCGTAGGGGGGCGGTCCCCCCGCACATAAGCCGATCACCCCGGAAGCGGTTGGATCCGAAGCCGTTGAGGCGAACCTCAGGTCCCTTTTCTGCGAGCGCCCAGGGCGCCACACGCGTGCACAGACTGTCGGTTCGACGAAGAAGCCTCAGCCGTAGCAACGGATTGCCCAGCGAGAGATCGCCACGGGCGGATATTAAACTGCAAAGACGAGCGTCGGGAAGACACGCCGAGGTCGCCGCGGACGGGTTGATATAGGGAGAGGGCCTGACCCCATATCGTTGGGGCCAGGCCCGATTTTGCCTCTTGACAATGTCCTGCTCATATTAAAAGGAACGTCCCCAAGCGCCAACAACGGAAGCGCCGATGTTTTGGCAACGACAGACGCTATGACCCAATCCGAGGGCACTAAAAAGATAGGAGCCCCCGCTCGTGACCGCGGGTCGGGGCTGCGACAATGATGTCGAAGTGCCATAGGCGCAGCCGCGCCGCAACGAGGTTGGGAGGCTCCCATGCCAAAGTATTCTACCGCGTTCGGGATGGACGTCCACCTGAGGTCGACCACCGTCTGCGCCCTCGACGCGGACACCGGCGAGGCCGTGACGAGGAGGTTCCCCGGCAACCCCTGGGGCGAGATCGCCGGGTGGATGGATGGGTTCCCCGGGCCGTCGCTCGCGGCCTACGAGAGCGGCTACCTCGGCTTCGCCCCGCAAAGGGAGCTCGCCGGGCTCGGCGTCGAGTGCGTCGTCGCCGCGGTCTCGAAGATCCCCAGGTCGGCCGCCGACTCGGCCTCCAAGAACGACAGGAACGACGCCGCCAGGATGGCCAAGGCGATACTCGCCCACGACATCTCCCCCGTATGGGTCCCCTCCCCCGAGGTCGAAGGCATCAGGGACCTCGCCGGCGCCTACGACGGGGCGACCGCGCGCCTGGCGACCGCCAAGCAGCGGCTGCTCGCCTTCCTCGGAAAGCGCGGGTTCGTCTACGGCGGCACCACGCCCGCCGGCAACCCGAGGAAGTACTGGACCTACGACTTCCTGAGGTGGCTCGACAAGGTCAGGCCGGAGGACGATGGCGGGGTTCGGACGCTCGCCGCCCTGAGGAACGAGGCCGAGGCCGCGGCGGAGGCCCGGGCGGACCTGCTCTCCGAGTACAGGGCCGCCGCGGATGCCAGCCCGATCGCCGCGGAGGTGGCCGCCCTCCAGTCGATCAAGGGCTGCGCCTTCGCGCTGGCCGCGGCCTTCTCGGCCGAGGTCGGCGACTTCACGAGGTTCCGTTCCGGAAGGCAGGTCACGGCCTATTTCGGCCTCGCGCCGAGTCAGAGGTCGAGTGGCGGCTCCGTGCGGCTCGGAGGCATCAGCGGTGCGGGCAACGCGCTCGTGAGGAAGCTGGCCGTTGAGGGTTCATGGTGCTACGCCGCGGCACGGCACCAGCCGAAGCTCATGCCGAGGGACACGGGCGTGCCCCTCGAGATAAGGATGCACGGGAGGAAGGGGTCCGAGCGGCTCCTGCGGCGGCGCGAGGAGATGCTCGCCCGCGGCATGCCCGCGGCGAAGGCCAACGCGGCCACCGCGGCCGAGCTCGTGAGGTGGCTCTGGGCCCTCGGCATGATGTGCCGGGAGGGCGCGGAATAGACATGGCCCCCGTCCCGGCGAGCCGGGCGGCCTTCGGGGATACCCCCTATTTCGCTGTGCGCGCGGAGCCCTCCGCATGCGCCTCGACAGACTTGGGGAACCCCGCCGAAGGAATGGAGTGCGGGCCGGCAGAACGGTATCCGCGGATATGAGACTGAGCCGAAGGCGTCGACGACATGCCGGGGGCGGACCGGGACGGGTTCAACGGCAGGCCCCGCCGACCGATTGCAAGCGGTCGGCGGGGCCATTGTGGCTCTTGACAGCGGATTGGGTCATATGAGCGAAAACCCGCCAGAGCGAGCAAGGTGCCTTGAAACGAGGCGGCATTGACCTTTTGGTCATGCCGCCGAAGTTGAAAGGCAGATTGCCGCTCTGGCGGGTTTGCAGCGTCGAGCCGTTACGCGGTTTGGTAAAACCGCGTAACTAAAAGGCCGCAGTCGGGATTCCCGGCTGCGGCCTTATTGCACTTGTGAGGTCAACTCGCTCGTTAGACCAACTTAAAGCCCTTGCGCTTGCCTACGGAGAGGGTGTCGCCCAGCTTGAGGGCGCTGGGATCGATGTTATAGCTCTTGGGAGCCACCGCCTTGCCGTTGATCTTGACGCCGCCACCGTCAATGTCGCGACGGGCCTGGCCGGCGCTCGCCGAAAGGCCCAGGTCCTTAAGCAGGCCTGCGAGGTAGATCTGGCCCTCGTCGTTGACGGTCAGCTCAACGTGCTTCTCGGGGAAGTCGGCAAGCTGGCCCTCCTTGAACACGCGGTCGAACTCGGCCTGAGCCTCGTCGCCGGCACCGACGCCGTGGTAGGTGTCGCACAGGTCGCGACCCAGAGCGCGCTTGAGCTCGTAGGGGTCGGCAGAACCATCGGCCAGGGCAGCGTCGATCTTGTCGACCTCGGCCGGGGTGAGCGAGCTCGCCAGGCGGTAGTACTTGCCGATCATCTCATCGGGGATGGACATGGTCTTGCCGAACATATCCTTGGGAGCGTCGGTCAGGCCGATGTAGTTGCCATAGGACTTGGACATCTTGCGCACGCCATCGGTGCCCTCGAGCAGCGGCATGGTGAGCGCGATCTGCGGCTCCATGCCCATCTTCTCCATGAGCTCACGGCCAGCGAGCAGGTTGAAGAGCTGATCGGTGCCGCCCATCTCGACGTCGGCCTTGATCTGCACGGAGTCGAAAGCCTGCATCACGGGATACAGGAACTCATGCAGGGCGATCGGCGTCTGAGACTGGTAGCGCTTGGTAAAGTCGTCGCGCTCGAGGATGCGGGCGACGGTGAACTTGGAGCACACCTGCAGCAGACCGGCCAGATCCATCGAAAGGATCCAGTCACCGTTGTGCACGATGGTGGTCTTCTCGGGATCCAGGATCTTCATGGCCTGGCTCACGTAGGTCTCGGCATTGGCCTCGATCTGCTCCTGCGAAAGCTGCGGACGGGTGGAATTCTTGCCCGAAGGGTCGCCAATCAACGCGGTACCGTTGCCGATGATGAGGGTGACGTTGTGGCCCAGGTCCTGGAACTGACGCATCTTGCGCAGCGGCACGGCGTGGCCCAGGTGCAGGTCGGGGCTGGTGGGGTCGACGCCGAGCTTGATGTTGAGGGGCTCGCCCTTCTCAAGCTTCTTGCGAAGGTCGGCCTCGGGAACGATCTGCGCGGCGCCCGAGGTGATGATACGCATTTGCTCGTCAACAGACAGCATTGGGTATCCTCCTTTTGCTATAGCACCCTCGCCGAAAACGGCGGTGCTGGAAGTCCATAAACTCTCTTATGATAACAAACTGACGCGACGCAGCACCTACGACAGGAAAATCCTCGTCCTGCCGCATGCGTCAATGGCAACTGGCAGACGTGTACCGTCACGCTCGACCAGATAGCGTACCTGCCGACGACGCAAGCAGTCGCGGCAACGAACCTGTCCCGTCGCATCGGTGGCGCAGACGCCCTCGGCGGTCAGCAGGCAGTGCTCGCACACCATAAGCTCGGGACGGTCGGCGTCGACCGGACCCAAGACGCCGGGTTCAGCGGCCAGTTCGGCAATACGCTCCGCATCATTGCCGAGCAACTCCGCCGGCAAGCACACCCGCCCCGCACCGAGTCCGCGCAGCCAGGTAAGCGTGGCCCGATTCGCGCAGAACACCGGCGCCGCCACGTCAAACGTCACGCCCAGCTCGCGAGCGATCACCACCTGTCCCAGGTTGCGGCAGACGACGCGCCCGGCACGCTGTATCAGTGAGCGGGTCCAGTCAGCGTCACCCGTGCGGCACACCTCGTCAAGCACCACAACGGCGTCGGACAAATCAAGTTCTCCGCGCGTGTCGGCATCCATCAGCTGCCAAGCAAAAACCATGCGAGTGGGAACCGCGCACTCCACCAACTCCGTGGACGCACCGCCATCCACCGCAACGTCCTCAAAGGGCAGCACCTCAACGGCACGCGCAACGGGCGCAATCGCATCCGCCTCGGCCCGCATGCGCTCCAACACCGCCGCCGTCTGATCCAACACGCCGGCGCTGCGAATCAGGTACACCTCGCAGCCCGTGTCAACCTTACGCTTGCAATGCACGACGACGCGCTCCCCCGCTGCGGCATCCACCGGACAGGGCACCTGCGGCCAGCGCTTGGGCACATCGGGACGCGCGTCGGCACCCGGATAAAACCGGATCTCGAGCGTGTCACCCGCCGCCACGGCGGCGTCGAGCTCAACGGTCACCTCTTCGTGGCCCACAGCGACCAAGCGCCCCACGCGCACGCCCTGGTTAATCGCACGCTCAAAGCTCATCAGCTCGGCACCCGAACGCCCTCGCAGGTACGCATCGGTAAACCCACGGTTAAACGACCTTCCCAGCTCGCGCTCAAGCTCTTCCACGGCACCGGGGTCCCACGCGCCGTCGTACAGCATATCGAGTGCCCGGCGCCACACCCGCACCACGTTGAATACGTAATCGGGGTTCTTCATGCGCCCCTCGATCTTGAGCGACGCCACGCCGGCATCTACAAGCTCGGGCAGATGTGCAAT
This sequence comes from Collinsella aerofaciens, assembly GCA_905213725.1. Lineage (GTDB taxonomy): Bacteria > Actinomycetota > Coriobacteriia > Coriobacteriales > Coriobacteriaceae > Collinsella > Collinsella aerofaciens_BZ. The sequence continues at coordinate 2,968 of CAJMJM010000079.1, read as the reverse complement.
ACCCAGATAGTCGCGCGGGCACAGCAGGCGATCTCCCTCGACGGCGACAACGCTCTGCCCCGCCTCGTCCACCAGGTCGTACGCCAGACGGCACGGCTGCGTGCAGTCGCCGCGCATCGCCGAGCGCCCACGCCGCAGGGCCGAGAACTCGCACGCCCCCGAATAGCCGATGCAAATCGCACCGTGGCAGAATACCTCGATGGGCACGCCCGTGGCACATAGCGCCGCAATCTCGTCGACCGTCAGCTCGCGTGCCGTCGTCACGCGCTCGACCCCCAGCTCATCGGCGGCAAGTCGCACGGCGCCTTCGCTATGAACGCCCGCCTGCGTGGACAGGTGAATCTCGACCCCGGGAATCGCCGCGCGCAGCGCGCAGGCCAGCCCGGCATCGGCGACAATCAGAGCATCGGCGCCCAGCTCCAGTGCATGAGCTCCCAACGCCACCGCGTCGGACAACTCATCGTCAAACACGAACACGTTGAGCGTCACGTACACACGCACGCCATGGGCATGCGCCACGGCGCAGCCGCGCGCAAACTCGTCGTCGGTAAAACCGTGCGCACTCACACGGGCGTTAAAGCCGCCCAACCCCGCATAGATGGCATCGGCGCCCGCGGCGATGGCCGCAAACATCTGGTCGAGCCCGCCCGCCGGCGCCAGCAGCTCGGGCAGCGCCGCACCGGCAGCATCCAATCCAGTCTTGTGTTGTCCGCTCGGCCCCATCGCCCGAATCGCCATCGGCAAACTCCTTACCAAGGTATGCATTCACTCTGAAAAATGCCGTCTTCCAGCATACACGAGGCCTCGCGCGCCCCGTTTGGTTTATCGTGTAATAACTTATGTCCATCCTGCCCCGACGGCACATCCGCCGTCCGGCACGACATACCTGGAGGTCAATATAAGGGTCCTCGCCAACGACAGGGACGCCGCCGATCAAAGACGCATGCCCTGCCCATAATCCTGCTCTCGTTCTTGGGCTTTTTGCTGATTGCGGGCGGGGCATTTGGCAGCGGCATGGGCGGCAACGTCAACCGCTGGCTGTCCGATCTGCCCGACTACACCGACGCCAACGCGTATCTGGTGAGCGAGCCCACCGAGATCGTCGACTGCAACGGCAACAAGATCGCGAGCTTCTACACGCAAAACCGCAAGTCCATCACCAAGGACAAGGTCTCCCCCTACGTGCTACAGGGCACCGTTGACGTCGAGGACGAGCGCTTCTACGAGCACGGCGGTATCGACCTGTGGGGTATCGCGCGTGCTGCGGTGGCAACCCTCGGCGGCGGGCACGAAGGCGCCTCGACTATCACCCAGCAGCTGGTGCGCAACACCATCCTGCAGGAGGAGCAGTTCGACTCGACCATCGAGCGTAAGGTGCGCGAGGCCTACATCGCCGTAAAGATGGAGGACATGTACTCCAAAGACGAGATCCTCATGATGTACCTCAACACCATCTATTACGGCCACGGTGCCTACGGCATCGAGGCCGCAGCCGAGACCTATCTGTCCAAGAGCGCCGCCGATCTCACCCTCAGCGAGGCCGCGCTGCTCATCGGCCTTCCCAACTCGCCCTCGCAGTACGACCCCACGGTCAACCCCGACCTAGCGCTGTCCCGTCGCAACAAGGTCCTCGACAACATGTTGCGCCTGGGCCACATCACGCAGGAGGAACACGATGCCGCACAGGCCGAGCCCATCACCCTCAACGTGACCGAGATTTCGGGCAGCGGCGTCGACGTATACTCGCAGCCCTACTTTGTCGCCTATGTTAAGCAGCTGCTGGAGCAGGAGTTCTCGACCGACGTGCTCTTTAAGGGCGGCCTGACCGTCAAGACCACCATCGACCCCACGATGCAGCAGGTGGCAGAGAATGCCGTTCGCGAGCAGCTCGACACGCTCTCGCTCGACGGCCTGGACATGGGCATGGTCGTCGTCGATCCCAAGACCGGCTACATCAAGTGCATGGTGGGCGGCTACGACTACAACGCCGACGAGAACCACGTAAACCATGCCACGGCCAAGCGTCCCGTCGGCTCCACCTTTAAGGCCTTTACACTGGCAACTGCCATCCAAAACGGCATGAACCCCAACGTCACCCTCAACTGCAACTCGCCGCTCAAGGCCAAGGGCACCACGACCGAGGTCCAAAACTACGCCAAGCATAGCTATGGCAACATCACGCTTAAGCAGGCGACGGCATACTCCTCCAACACCGGCTACATCCAGGTGGCGGAAGCCGTCGGCAACAGCAAGATCATCTCGCTCGTCAAAAAGCTCGGCATCGACCCCGCCAAGGACAACATCGAGGACGTTCCCGTCATGACGCTCGGCACCGGCTCGATCTCGCCGCTCGAGATGGCCGCCGCCTACGCGACGTTTGCCAACGGCGGCTACTATCGCCAGCCGATCGCCATCACCGAGATTGACTCTCGTACCGGTTCGGTGCTGTACCAGCACACCGACAATCCCTCACAGGTGCTTACCGAGGGCGAGGCCGCCGCGGTCACCGATGATCTGTCCGGCGTCATGCAGGGCGGCGGTACGGGTGCTGCCGGTGCCCTGAGCGTCAACCAGCCCTATGCCGGCAAGACGGGCACCACCGACAACACCACCAACCTGTGGTTCTGCGGCTATACCCCGCAGCTGGCGTGCGCCCTGTGGACCGGCTATTCCGCGGGCGAGATCCCCATCCAAAAATACGGCACAGACCTGCTGGGCGACAGCACCAACCTGCCTGTCTTTAAGCGGTTTATGAACACCGTTCTGACCGGTACCGAGCGCGAGGAGTTTGCGACCGGAACGGCGCCCACCTACAAGAACAACAGCGTCTGGAAGTTCTACGGCACCAACAACTCCAAGAAGACGGAGAACGACGACAAGGACGAGAACGAGGACGAAGAGGAAACCACCACACCGCCAACCACGCCGCCCACCACCCCCGCGACCACCGGCGCCGACACCCCCGGCC
>CAJMJM010000078.1 GCA_905213725.1 Collinsella aerofaciens | reverse complement strand
CAACACCGACAACCAGAACCAGGAGCAAAATGACTCCAAAACGGTGACCACCACGACGACTACAACGACCAAGTCCTCGGGCGGCAACATGCCCAAGACGGGCGACCTGATTGTGATGGCGAGCCTTGCCAGCGCGAGCTTGGCCACACTGGGCGCTACGTCTATCGTAAGTGGTAAGCATAAGCTCGATCAGCAGAAGAAAGCTTCTGGGGAGGACGGCTCGGAGGAGTAGCCTCTCGGTTACTAGATAACTAAAGAGTTAGGACGGGGTCCGGTGCGAATGCATCGGGCCCCATTTTGTTGCACAACGATTTGTTATGCCCCCTCAAGGCCTTTGTTCCTACCGTTGCCCGATATGATCGCGCGGCGACATCGGTACGCGCGAGGCGGTCATTACAATTGGCATCGTGTTGCGATTTAGGGGGAACGTTTTGGTGTCTGAACAGGTAAATAATGGTTGTGCTGCCGACTTTGGCGTGCGTTTGATCGGCTGTGCCGACGATGCGGCTTTACCCATTGGCATGCATGACTATGCGGAGGCTCTTGGTTGCTGCACGCTGGTCGACAAGACCATGTTTATTGCAGATGTGTTGGACTGCGACGCGTCCGTTGTGGTGTGCTGTCGACCCGAGGGTTTTGGCAAGAGCATGAACTTGTCGATGCTCAGGGCTTTTCTGGAGCGTCCAGCGGTCGGTCGCGCTGGTCAGCGTTTGTTTGCCGATGCTCAGATTTGGGATGCAGACGGCGGGCGCTATCGGGATGAGTACGCTTGCTATCCGGTGATATCGCTGGACTTTTCTGGCGCTGCGAGGCGTGGCCCCGCTGTTGCCGGCGTCGTGCGCGATGCCCTTTCGGGCGAGTGCGCTCGCTTGTTGGCGCTCTTGGAGGCTCCGGATTTAGCTCGAGATAAGGTGCGTCACATCGAACGCGTCGCGCGTGACGTGGCGAGCGCGGACGAGGTTGACTCGGTGCTCGGTGTGCTCATAGAGCTGCTGGAGATTGCCTGTGATGAGCAGGTTGTATTGCTCGTTGATGGGTACGATGCGGCGTGGTCTCGCCGTGCGAGCGCGAGGGACGCTTCTGACGCCGATCCGGCAGAACTACTTGACCGTGTGCTGTTTGACGCCATTGCTGCCGCGGGTCATTCGCTACGCTTTGCTTGTCTGATGGGGGAGCGTCCCAGTCCTGCCGAAGCGGCGCTTTCTTCGCGCAGTTGCTCGTATTGTCTGTCGACGCCGCTTTCGACGTGGTGTGACCGTTGGTTCGGCTTTTCGGATGCCGAGGTCCAGGCTCTGTTGAATCATGCTGGGCGTGAGGAATATCTTGATGATGCGCGTGAATGGCTCGAGGGATATCGGTTTGGTAGGGCCTATTGCTCGAGTCCAGCGCGTGTGATCGGTTTTCTGGATCGAGGCTGCACGGCGCCTGTGCGCGCCGATCTGTATGGGTATGCGGATTGCCTGAGTAGGGTAGTTGCCGGGTGGAATCTCGACCGCCTTTCGGTCTTGTTTGATTTGCTCGAGGCCCATAGGTGTGCTGAGGTCCCGCTTTGTTTGGGCGCTGCAGAGCCAGATGTCTCGCCTGACGATGGCATGTGGACAGCGCTGTAGCTGTCCGGTTTTCTCACGACGGATATGACTGAGGAGCCAGAGCATGGCGATCGGCTCCGTGCTTTGCGATTGCCCAATAAAGAGCTTCGCCAAGCCTTGCGTCTAGTGATTGTTGAGTGGTTTGAGTGCGCTGCCGAAGACATTCGAGACGTCGATGCGTTTCGCGACGGGCTGTGCCGTGGGAACGAGGATACCGTGAGGCGGGCGCTAAGCCGCATCCTGGGGGATGCGGGAATCGGTGAGACCGACCCAGATAAGCCGCTGCCATATCATCTGTTCTTGCAGGGGCTCTGCTTTGGCTTGCCGGGCTATGCCAATCCTGCTTCGAGGCGAAAGTGTGGCGCGGGTCGCTGGGACATCCAGGTTTTTCCTACGGGCGCTGTGTTCGACGTAGCTGACACGATCGGCATGCTGGACGAGCGCCCGCTTATAACGATCAATATGATGTATGACCCCGATGTGGATGCGCTGGGGTTGGAATTGCTGGCCGTGCAGTCGCTACTCGACATAGAGCGCGATGGCATCGACGAAATTCGTGTGCCGCGCCCCGGCGTGGGTCGCATGCGCTGGGGGTTCGGTTTTGATGGGCAGCATGTGGCTACGGTGTGCCAGCGGCTTTAAGCGCCGAGGTGTTTCCGGCTTCCGTTACTCGGTGTCCTTCATGGGCGGCATGGGCTTCCAGTCGGGGTCCTTGATGATCTTGCGGGCGTCCTTCATGCCGCGGCGCAGCGCCGGAATGCCGGTCTTAAAGCACTTATCGACCGCAGCCAGGCGAATGAATTCCTTGCAGAAGGTCGCGGCATTGCCCAGGCGGAACAGCATGGGGTGGTAGTCACCGTAGATCTGCATATAGCGAGCGAGGAAGCCTCGGTTGCGCATGATGTAGTAGCGGTTGGTGTCGCTCGTAGAGTTGAGCTGGCGTTTGCCGGCGATATCCCAGTTAGAGACGGCGCGGGCGCGCGTGAGAACCACGTCGGCAACAACGACGGCGGGGAAGTGTTGGCTGGCTACGTAGCCGTAGCAGGCATCGTCGCCGTAGATAAAGAATCGCGCATCGGGCAGGCCGATCTTATCGACCACGCGGCGCGAGAACATGCCGCCCTCAAAGCATAGCTGGTTCATGGCGCGGTAGCCCTCGGGTCCCAGGTCCCACTTGGCGACAGGGTTGGGAATGCCGAGTGAAAGGATGAGTTGGTATTGCCAAAAGAAGGCGCCGCCGTCAAAGTCCAGGCGCGAACCCTGGATGACATCGTAGCGATCGGTCCACTTGGCAAGACGCTCGATGCCTTCGGGGATGACGAGCACGTCGTCGTCCATCACCCAGAACCACTGAGCGCCCAGGTCGTAGGCGCACTTGGTGCCGGCGGAGAAGCCACCTGCGCCGCCGCCGTTTTTGAGCTGCGGCGCGTAGATAACGCGGTTGGTGCCACCCTTTGCATCGGGCTGGTTGGTGTCGATGCCCCACAGGGTGGCGAGGCGCTCGTTGAATGCGGCGCACATGGCCTTGGTCTCGCGCGAATTCTCGTTATCGACAATCACGATGCGCCAGGGCGCGGCAGTGAGCTTGGTCATAGAGTCGAACAAGTTGGCCAGGAGTTCCTGGCGCTTATAGGTGACGACAACGATGGCGAGTTTGTCGATGGGAGCGGGGAGGGTTGAAGGCATGGGGCAATATATCCTTTCACGCGCGGCGGGCGAGTGCTGCGCGGAAGCTATCGAATACGTCCTTGGGACTGTCCTATTGTAAAGGCTCGGCGCACCTTGGCGGCAAGCTTTGAATAAAACGCAGGAACCTGCCACGGGCCCGCCGCATGACGTGGGGCTGCTTTGCCCGCAAGAGGCTCCATAGATTATATAAACGCCCGCTGGCGCGCTGACCCTTTGATACCATGAAACGACAGGTATTTCCTAAGGAGCACATTTGTCTACTAACGCCTCTGACAGCCCTGTTCTGTCGCTGCTTATTCCCATTTACAATGTTCAGCGCTACCTGCGCGAGTGCCTCGATTCCGCCCTGGCGCAGACGCTCAAGGATATTGAGATCATCTGCATTAACGACGGGTCGACCGACAACTCGCCGGCGATTATCCGCGAGTATATGGAGCGCGATGGGCGCGTCAAGATGATCGACAAGGCCAACAGCGGCTACGGCGACTCGATGAACCACGGACTGGACATGGCACGTGGCAAGTACGTTGGCATCTTGGAGTCCGATGACTTTATGGCGCCCGACGCACTTGAAAAGCTTGTCTCGACCGCCGAAAGCAATAATTCCGACTTTGCGAAGGCGAACTTTGATTTCTACTGGTCTAAGCCCGAGGAGCGCCGTTCGCTGCACGAGATGTTTAAAGCCAAGGACTGCGGCAAGTCGGTACACCCGAGCGATACGACGCAGTTCTTTAAGCAAAAGCCGTCGATTTGGTCGGCCGTGTACCGTCGTGATTTTCTTGAGCGCAACGGCATTAAGTTCCTGCCGACTCCGGGGGCATCCTTTCAGGACACGTCATTCGCCTTTAAGGTGATCGCGTGCGCCGATAAGGCTGTTTACCTGCATGATGCCGTGTTGTCGTATCGCCAGGACAACGAGAATTCCTCGGTCAATTCTTCGGCTAAGGTCTTTTGCGTCAATACCGAGTATGCCGAGATTGAGCGTTGGATTCGAGAGGATTATGCCCGCGACCACGCAAGCGTCGATGTCGCGCGCATGCTCAAGTTCAATCAGCTCATTAAGTACGATTCGTACATGTGGAACTACGTGCGCCTGGCGCCTAAGTTCTATAAGGAGTTCCTGGTGCAGATGGCCAAGGAATTTCAGGCGGCCTTGGACGCCGGGGACTTTTCGCTTGACGACCTCAAGCCGTGGAAGCGCGCAAATCTCGCTGCCATCCTCAAAGATCCTGAGGGCTGGGTTGACGAGCACCCGAGTTTTGCGACGGATGGTGCCTTGGGGCGTGCTAAGTATTACGCCTCGGTTGGAGGCCCAGGCGTGGTTGCTGCCTTCCTCATCGAATCGCTGAGGGGGTAGGTCGGCATGGGAGAGGCCTCGTGTCCTAAAGCTACCATTGTCGTCCCCGTTTACAACTCTGCGCACTCCATTCAGCGATGTCTCGATTCGCTGTTGGCCCAGTCCGAGCGCTCGATTCAGGTTGTCTGCGTCAACGACGGTTCGACTGATGATTCGTTGAACGTGTTGCGCCAGATCGCGCAGGCCGACGATCACGTACTGGTGATTGACCAGGAAAACGCGGGCGTCTCGTTCGCCCGAAATGCCGGAATCGATGCCGCCAAGGGCGAGGTGGTTTTCTTTGTAGACGCCGACGATTACATCGACGCCCAGACGGTCGAGCGCGTGCTGCATGCCATGGAGTCTTCAGATGCCGAGGTCGCCGTTTTTGGCGGCGTCTGTGAACCTGCCGATGCTGCCCCCAAACGCGTCCAGCAACTCATGAGCCCCAAAGCTGGTACCTTCGGCGCCCGTGATCCCCAACTACTGTTCCATTCGAATGCGCAGCCCTATGCCTGCCGTGCGGCTTTTTCGCGCGAGCTGCTCAATCGTGAAGGCATTCGCTTCGCCCCCGGTTTGGCTTTGGGCGAGGACGTCGTCTTCCAATTTGCGGCTTATGCGCTTGCCCGCAAGACCGTCGTCATGCCGGACAAGTTCTACCACTACGTGATGGAGAGTGAATCGGCGACGCACGAGTTCAACAGTGCCGAGGCTCGCGCCAAAAAGCTTGACGCCCACATGAGGATGCTCGAGGAGGTCTTGGAGGACTGGGCGGCCTACGGTCTTTTAGACCTGTGCCCCGGCGAGCTGATAACTTGGTTTTTGGACCTAACTGTGTTCGACCTGGCGCGCTTGGATGCCGATGACTTCCATCGCGTGGCGGCTCGCGTCAACATGGACCTCGCGACGTTTTTGGGAACGGACTGGGCAGATATGCCTGCTAAGGGCGCCGTTCGCCGTGTTGCCCACAAGCTCGTTGCGGCGACCTCGGGCGTTTCGATGGCAGACGCCACGCTGTTCTATCTTTCGACTCGCGGTCTCAAAGCCTGCCTGGAGCGCTTTATCTAATTCCAAGCGCTGCCGCTCGCCGCAACTCGGCTGTTAAAATAACCCTGTTACACGCTACTCAACAGGAGGTTCTCTTGCAGAACTCTGATACCCCTAAAGTTTCGCTGCTTGTCCCCATTTGCAATGTCGAACGCTACCTGTGCGAGTGCCTCGATTCCGCCGTGGCGCAGACGCTTAAGGACATCGAGATCATCTGTATCAATGACGGTTCCACCGATAGCTCGCCGGATATCATCCGCGAGTACATGGAGCGCGACCCCCGTGTGAAGATGATCGACAAGGCCAACAGCGGCTACGGTGACTCGATGAACCGCGGCCTGGAGATGGCGCGCGGCGAGTACGTGGGCATCCTTGAGTCCGACGACTTTATGTTTGAGGATTCGCTCCAAAAGCTGGTTGCCAAGGCCGATGCTGAGCATGCCGATGTGGTAAAGGGCGACTTTTACCAGTATTGGTCCGCGCCCAGTGAGCGCCGAGAGCTGTTTGGGATTATCGATGAGCATATGACGGGCGCCGCGTATCGCCCCGTCGATCGCCCTGGCATCTTCTACCGCAAACCTTCCATTTGGTCTGCCATCTATCGGCGCGAGTTCCTCAACGACAATCAGATTCGGTTCCTTCCCACGCCGGGCGCCTCGTATCAGGACGCAGGCTTTAACTTTAAGGTCTGGGCGTGCGCCGAGCGTGCCGCGTTTATTGCGGACCCCATCCTGTGCTATCGCCAGGACAATGAGAAGAGCTCTGTTAATTCGCCCAACAAGGTGTTTTGCGTGTGCGACGAATATGCCGAGATGCAACGTTTTTTGGATGAACGTCCCGAGCTCAAGGTTCAGCTCCAGGGCATTTTAATGCGCATGAAGGTCGATACGTATCGCTGGAATGACGAGCGTCTGGTCGATGAGCTGCGCGAGCAGTTTTGGGAGAAGGCTTCGCCCGAGCTCAAGGCCGATTGGGATGCCGGTCGCTTTGATCTGTCGCTGTTCGATCCGCGCGGCGAGACCGACTTGCGCCTGATGGTCAAGTCGCCCCGTGCTTATATCGATTCGCGCTTTGACTTTAAGAAGCCCGGCAAGCTCAATACGTTTAAGCACTACTTTAAGATTGGCGGCCTGCCGCTGGTCTGGCGCGTGCTGACGTATCAGCGCACCTACGGCGATAATCCGCATCCCGATGACGTGCCGGCCGCACAGTAGGAGCACTTGGCTATGACTACCCCCAAGATTTCCGTTGTCGTTCCCATCTATAAGGTGGAGGAGTGCCTGGCCTGGTGCCTGGACTCCCTGCTTGCGCAGGACATGCCCGATTGGGAAGGCGTGCTGGTCAACGATGGCTCGCCGGACGGTTCGCGCGATATTGCGGCTGCCTATTGCGAAAAGGACGCGCGCTTTACGTTGGTCGATAAAGAGAACGGGGGCCTGTCGAGCGCGCGCAATGCAGGCATCGCCGCGTCCACGGCGCCTATTGTCGCGTTCTTGGATTCCGACGACCGCTTTACGCCCGATGCATGCCGCGTGATCGTCGATGCCTTTGAGCGCGAGGACTGCGACGTGTTGACCTTTGGCGCGAACCCGTATCCGCTGGAGGCGGGGTATCCGTGGCTTAACTATGTGCTTAGCCCGCGCGATGTGTCGTTTGAGGGCTATAGCTCCGACCTGCTGTTTAAGGAAGCGTCTCGTCCCTTTGCATGGCGCACCGCCTGCAAGCGCGACTTCTTGCTGGGCAACGGGATCGTGTTCGACGAAACCGTTAAGTATGGCGAGGACCAGGTCTTCGACTTTGCCGTGTACGGTCGTTCGCACAAGACCGCGCTTATCTCGAACAAGTTGTACGACTATCGCGTGGCTCGCAAGGGTTCGCTCATGGACACCATGCGCTACGACGACGAGACACGTCTGCTGGAGCACGTGAAGATTTACTCCGCTATGCTGGCTGACTGGCAGCGCGACGGTCTCGACGCACAGCATGCTGATGACCTGGCGTACTTCCTGTGTGATCTGGTGCTGTACGATGCGCTGAGGTTGCTGGGTTCGGACTGCGGCAAAGTGTTTGCTGCCGTTGCCGCGGCGCTTAACGGTTCTGCCGTGGACAACGATGCTGCGCTCGCACAATGTGCTCCTTCGGTTGCCGCCATGGTGCGCGCGGCACTTATCGGTAAGGCCCCTGCTGCTCGTTTGTGCAAAAAGCTCATGTTCGATTACGACGTCTTGAGGTTTGGGCGCCTGGGTGCCTGCAAACGCATGGCAGCGAACGCCCTGGGAAAGCGAGAAGTGTAGATGAGTATCAAACGTTTGGCACTTTGCCGCAGCCAGGGCCGTCTGTTTGTGCTGCTTCGTTTTGCCGGTCAGGATGTCGCCGCGCTTATTGAGCGGGAGGGTTCTCAAGCGTTTGTCCATGCGACGACGAGCGGTTCTCGTGTGCCGTCGCTGGTGCTCCCGGTCGATCATGGCCGTGTGCTGGCGCTTTGCCCTTCCGTTTCCGGTTACGAGCGCGAGCTCGCCGTCATGGTACTTCCGTTTTTGGATGGCTCGTCGATGGATGTCGTTTTTGCATCCGGTGGTCAAAGGTTGGGCTCTATTCGCCTCGATAGCCGCGTGGCCAAGCTGGAATCCAAGATTAACTACAAAGCAAAGCCTGCGCTGTGCGCGCTTATCCGCGATGCGCAGCGTGGCGAATGCTGCGGTCGCTACGAGATCGATGCCATTCGCTATTTGCCGGCAGACTCCGGCGCGGTGTGGCGCTATGAGGTTACCTGGGCGGGAGACCCCCAGTGCGCACCCGAGTTCCAGATCTCCGATACGCATATGAATGCCATCGATGTCACCGTGCATGTGTTTGAGTCGCAGGTCGATGTGCCGCAGCAGGACGGATGCCGCGTCAATAAAACGTTTCTGAGCGTTGAGATGCCTCAGGATATACGAGATTTTGTCGCGATCGTGAGCGATCCCACAGAGCGGATCCAAAGCGGGTTTTGCGCCATGGATGGTCGCCTGTACAACGGCATGGTCGACGACAGCTGGAACCGAATGATGGACGCGCGTGCAGACGACGCAGCTTATCGACGTTGGCTTGAGCAGAATCACGCAAAGCCAGG
>CAJMJM010000077.1 GCA_905213725.1 Collinsella aerofaciens | reverse complement strand
AAGGTGCTCGCGCTCAACAGTGAAAACGGGGACCCCGTGTTCACGCATAAGGCTACGGTTTTTATGCATGAGTATTTTCGCGACCGTCTGCGCTCAACGTTTTCTGACGAGACCGATCTTGACCTGTATCTGGCTTTCGCTCTCGCGGGTCACCATAACCTTATCCAGTACTGGCTCGAGGTCCGTCCCGATTTGGAGGCGCGCACCGTTGCCGCCGCGCTCAATCGCATGTTCTATGCGCCGTTGTTTGTCGACGACGCCTCGCGCCATTGGCACCCACGTATCCCCGATTTTGAAAAGCCGCTCGGGTGAACGGCTGATTTTTAGGGATGAACGGTTGCATAGGTTGCGGATTCAGAGTAATCCGGCCCTATGAATCGATTTAAGTATGGCCATTTATCTGCTATTTGGAACGCCTAGCCCCGATGTGTCCCATATGATGGGACACATCGGGGCTTTTTGTCTCACGCGTCTCGTTTAACCCCTCGTAAACTAAAGCTACGTTCAAAAGAACCACTGCAGTAGTTCAACGTGTGACGGCACAGAAAAGCCGCGAGCGCTCTCTCACCTTCGCTCGCGGCTGGACTGCGCCATCATTCCGTACACCTTCACATGATTAGGATGTGATATTCAGTGGTTACGCTCGGAAAGAACATGCGCAGCGTCTCGATTGTAGGCGTAGGCTGCACCCCGTTCAAGGATTTTGAGGAGCATTCCGAGACCCAGGGTATTGGCGAGGGCGAGGCGTTTGGCTATGCGGCTCTCGAGGCAATTGCCGATGCCGGTCTTGAGCCCCGCGATATCGACTTTTTCTATCACGGCAGCGCCAATCCGTATCTCGTTGGCGATTGCATTACCCCCAACATGCAGGTTGCCGATTGGTTTGGCGTTCGTGCCAAGGGCTCTGTCCATCATTCCGAGGCTTGCTGCACGGGCTACGTCGCCCTTGAGCAGGCCGTGATGGCAGTCGCCTCCGGTGCCTACGATGTTGTCCTTACGGGTGCCTGCGATTTGGCTTCGACTCTTCCCGTTGAGCACATGCCCTCCCATATTCGTCAGGACTTTACGCTCGACGTCATGATCCCCTCGCTCGATAAGATTTATGACCGCGCTTATGGTCGTCCGCTCGACGGCGCCTTTGGCGTGTCGTTCGACAACTGGATCAACGAGTATTCGATGCAGTACGACCTTACCGCCGATCAGATCGATGATGCCCTGAACGGCCTTACCAAGAGCCTTCGCCGCGGTGCCGTCCTGAATCCCCTTGCCTGGTACGAGACCACGGTCGAGGAGGACGCGAAGGCAGCTGGGTTCGATACCGCCGACGAGTATCTCAAGAGCATGTACAACCCGCGCGTTACGCAGTACCTGCGCGTTACCGGCTTTGAGAAGAAGTGCGACGGCGCCGCCGCTGTTGTCGTAATGCCCACGGAGAAGGCAAAGGCCATGGGCGTGCCGTATGCGCCTATTGAGGTTCTGGGTACGGGCGCCTCTGCTGTCGAGGCCGGTCTGCTCCACAACGAGCACTGGGCTACCGAGCTTGCCGCCAAGCAGGTCTATGACCTTACCGGCGTGAGCCCCGATGAGATTGACCTGTTCATGTGCAATGACTTCTTCCTGGCTTCCGAGATCGTCTCGGCCGAGGAGTGCGGCTATATTCCGCGCGGCGAGGCCTGGAAGTACGCGATCGATGGTCGCACCGCTTTTGACGGCGATAAGCCCATCAACCCGCACGGTGGCCGTTGCAACTTCGGTCACGCCCATGGCGCATCCGGCATCGCCGATATCGTCGAGGCCGTTAAGCAGATGCGTGGCGTCGCCGGTGCCACCCAGATGAAGAAGGTTCCCGAAACGGCTTTCCTGCGCGGTTTTGGCGGTTCTCAGAACGTGCGCTGCCAGATCCTTCGTACCGTCGCCTAAGCGACCGCGGTTTTCGATTTCCCATAAGGAGTATTCTCATGCAACTCAAAGATATGGAGCCCGTGGTCAAGAAGTTCTACACGGGTCTTGAAGAGGGCATCTATTGGGCGCGCCAGTGCCCCGAGTGCGGAGCCGTCGAGTTTCCGCCCCACCTTGCCTGCAATGCCTGCGGCTATCACAAGACCGATTGGGTCCAGGTTTCCGGTCACGGGCATCTGATCGATTTTACCCTGCCTGGTCCGCAGAACGACAAGCCCTATCTCAAGGAGTATGGCAAGTACGCCTACGGCGCCGTCGATATCGACGAGGGTTCTCAGTACACCTACGTCATCTACGGCATTACCAAGAAGAAGGCCCCCGAGATTCGCGCCAAGCTCATGGCGGGCGAGACCGTTGGCGTCCATGCCAAGGTTATCGACCGTCCGGGCTACAAAGAGCTTACGTTCGAGCTTGACGATTAGGTTTTCACCCCTGTAACAATTCGATTCCTCTCTTAGGCCACGGCGGGACCCATGTCTCCAGCCCGCCGTGGTCGCCCCTCTTTTTCGATTGAAAGGCACCATCATGAACGAAGAACTTACTCAGCAGATCTGCGATTTTGCCAAGTCCGCCTACAACTATGACGGCGACGTGACCACCGAGACGACGTTTGAGACCCTGGGCAAGGGCTCGATGAAGATGATCGCTCTGACCTCCATGATCGAGAACGAGCTCGATGCCGAGGTCCCCGTTCGCGAGGTCATGGTCATGAAGACCATCGGCGAGCTTATCGAGCGCACTGCCGAAGAGATGGAGTAACTGCCATGGACCTGATGCAGACCCTGCGCGAGCAGGCTGCCGCCAAGCCTATGCGCGTTGCTTTTCCCGAGGGCGAAAACGAGACCATGATGCAGGCGGTCGCAAAGATCGCCGCCGAGCATCTTGCCGAATGTGTGCTGGTCGGCGATGGCGGTAAGCTCAAGGAGCTTGCCGATGAGCGCGGCATCTCCCTTGACGGCATTGAGATTGTCGATGTAACCGACGAGGAGGCGAACGCCGCTTGCTGCGAGCGCTACCTTTCTCATCCGGATTGCAAGTTTAAGCCCAAGGGCGCTGCGCGCCGTATGACGCGTCCGCTTGAGCGCGCCCTGATTTTGCAGGTGCTCGGCGATGTCGACGTTATGTTCGCCGGCATCGATAACGCCACGGGCGATATTATCCTGGCTGGTCAGACCATCGTCGGCCTTGCCGACGGGGTGGACACCGTGAGCTCGTGCGGTATCGCCGACATCCCCAACTGGAATGGCGGCGAAGGTGGCCTTTTGGCTTTTGGCGATTCTGCCGTGTGCGTTGACCCCACGAGCGAGGAGCTTGCCTCGATCGCGATTTCGTCGAGCGAAACGGTGCACTCACTGACCGGATGGGATATCCGTTGCGCGCTGCTTTCGCATTCGACTGACGGTTCGATGGACAATGAGCTTGTCGAAAAGGTGCGTCGTGCTCGCGAGATTGCCAACGATCGCCGTCCCGACCTGGCCATCGACGGTGAGTTCCAGTTTGATTCGGCGATTAACCCCAAGGTTGCGGCCAAGAAGGTTCATCGTGAGTCCGCTGTTGCGGGGCAGGCCAACGTGGTCATCTGGCCCGATATCAACGTGGGCAATATCGGCGTCAAGATTATCCAGAATTTGACCGGCGCCAATGCTTACGGCCCCATGCTTCAGGGCTTCAAGAAGATCGTGTGCGATTGCTCGCGCTCTGCGCCCGTCGATGAGATCGTCGGCAACGTGGTGATGAGCTGCGTGCGCGCCCAGGCGCTTAAGGAGGCTTAAGGCATGTCCGATAAAAAGACTCCCTGGCGCATCCTGGTAATCAACCCAGGTTCCACTTCCACGAAGGTGGGCGTTTTTGAGGGCGATGAGTGCAAGCTCAGTAAGAACGTTGCGCACGATGCGAAGGACCTTGCCCAGTTCGACGGGGTTTCGGCTCAGATGCCGTATCGCTGCGATCTGATTCTAGCGGCGCTCGACGAAGCAGGTCTTTCGCTTGATGACTTCGATGCGTTTGTTGGCCGCGGCGGTGGTCTGCTTTCGCTGCCCGGCGGCACCTATGCCATCAATGAGGTCATGCTCGAGCATGCCCACATCGGCGCGAATGGCGTTCGGCACCCGGCGCAGCTGGGACCCCAGATTGCCCACGAATTTGCCGTGAAATGTGGCAAGCCCGCCTTTGTGGTGAATCCTCCCGATACCGACGAGCTGTGCGACCTCGCACGTATGACGGGCATTAAGGGCGTGTATCGAAACGTGCACCTGCACGCCCTTAATCTCAAAGAGACCGCCATCCGCCATGCGGCAAAGCTTGGTCGCCCCTATGATGAGTGCAACTTCATCGTTTGCCATATCGGCGGCGGCATCTCTATCTCGGCTCATCTTAAGGGCAAGATGGTGGACGGCAACGACATCGTCGGCGGCGAGGGCCCCATGGCACCGACGCGCTGCGGATCGGTGCCCGCGATCGAGGTCGCAAAGTACACCGCAGAATACGGCCTTGATGTCGCCCGCGCCCATTGCATGAAGACCGGCGGCTTTGTCGATCTTTTGGGTACCTCCGATGCCATCGAGGTGTGCGAGCGTGCCGCTGCGGGCGATATGGCTGCAGCTCGCGCCTTGGATGCGATGGTTTACCAAATCTGCAAGTGGATCGGCGAGATGGCCTGTGTGCTGAAGGGCGACGTCGACGGCATCTTGCTTGGAGGCGGCATGGTCCACAGCGAGGAGCTCGTTGCCTCGATTGAGGAATGCTGCTCTTGGATCGCCCCCGTGTCGGCTTATCCCGGCGAGTTTGAGCTCGAGGCGATGGCGTCTGGCGCCTGCCGTGTGCTCGATGGTGTCGAGGAAGCGCTCGTGTACAGCGGAGAGCCCGTGTTCACCGGATTCAACGACTAATAGTGCTGTGTTTGGGGCGGCCGATGGTGACGTCCGGCCGCTCCAGCCCTTTTCTCTAAGTGTAAGGATGGATCATGGATAAAACCAAGATCAAGTACCTGGTGGGCATTTATGCTGCCGCCATGTGCATCATGGGCATGTTGGTGCCCGTTCCCATCGTGGCCTCTGTTGCTGCTGCGTTTCCCAACGAAAACATCGCTGCCGTCCAGATGATCATCGGCATCATTCCGCTCATGATGGCTGTGTCCGCCATGCTCGTGTCTTCCCAGCTCGCCTCTCGCGTATCCAAGAAGAAGACGACGCTTGTCGGCCACGTTATCGTGATGCTCGCCGGCGCCTCGGTGCTCGTGTTCCACGATTCGCTTGCCCAGGTTCTTGCGGCCTCTGCCGTGATGGGTCTTGGCCTTGGCGCCGTGCAGAACTCGACCGACGCTCTGATCGCCGACTATTTCGGTGGCAAGCAGCGTTCGTTTGTCATGGGCATCTACTCAACCTTTGTTGCACTGGGTGGCATTATCTGGACGATGGTTTCCGGCATCTTGGGTTCTGCCGAGTGGTTCCACAGCTATGCGGCGTACTTCATCATGATCGTGTTTATCGTCATTGAGGCCGTCTGCCTGCCCGAGGGTCATCTTGAGCCCAAGCGTAAGGTCAACGTGTTTGCCAACATGCCCAAAGAGGTCGCAATTATCACGGTCATGAGCTTTGTGTTCGTACTCACGTTCCAGCTCTTTAGCTCCAATGTCTCGCTGCTTGTCGTGGGTCGTGGCTTTGGCGGCACTGTTGAGGCTGGCCTCGCTTCGACCGTCATGACGGTCGCCGGCATTGCGGCTGGCCTTTTAGTGGGCCCGCTGTTTGCCAAGTTCAAGAACCTGTCGATGCCGATCGCGTGGGGCGTGACGCTCGTTGGCCTGGGCCTGACGCTGGTTGCGCCCGCCTTTATGGTGCTGTGCGTTGCGGGCTTTGTCGTTGCGCTGGGCAAGGAGACCTACGTGCCGCTGGAGGGCAATTTTGCCGCCGGCAACTCTGCTCCCGAGGGACGTGCGTTTAACCTCGCCATTGGCATGGCGGGCATCAACTTTGGCATGGCACTGTCTCCCATTGTGTTTGAGGCCGTGACGTCGCCGTTTGGTGCAACGATTGACCAGAAGTTCATCGCCGGCATGATCGTCTGTGCGGCTTGTGTCGTCTTTGGCGCCATTAAGTATCGCAAGCTCACTCCGGCCCAGCTTGCCGAGGCCGAGAAGATGGCGGCCAGCGGCGAGGCGGAGTAACCGCTCGAGTAGTTGCTTTGCCGCCCATCATGTTTTATCGGGGCCGCCGACATATGCCGGCGGCCCTCTTTCTATCAATGGCTTGATAGCTCGCGAAGAGAAGTAATAGCTCCTCGCCTATCGAATGCCGGCGGACGGGGTGCCGGGGCTACAGTCTTCCGAGCGTTTGCAGTCCCGTCGCTCCGTCCGCCGGCATTCGACCGCAACATGTTGGTCAAGCATAATCTTTTGGATTCTTTTGGCGTGAGTGGCTTGGTTTTAGTAGGATTTGTCAGCGGCTTGACTAAGGGGGTTTTATAGCTGCCATGCAGGTAGCCGTGTTGGTAACGTTTTACCGACTTGTCAAATACCCCTCATTTATAATGCGTCTGCAAAATGACTAATTGCTTTGACCTGCTGAAACACTATATGTTGTGTTTGACCTAAAAAAAGAATACAGGATATAGATGCATCTTTGTCGTATGATAGATGGCGGACAGAGAACGAAGACCTTAATTGCCTCTTTTGAACGTGTCCTTGAGCCGCATGATCGGCTCCAAGGAATGTCCGCATAGAGGCTTATGGTTTATCGAGAACACAGATTGCGCGACGGCGCCGCAAGACAGGGGCAAGCCCTGCCGGGCATCGTTTGGCTCTGAAGCGCAATGAGGCTACGACGCGAAAGAGGCAAGAGGATGAAGATCATCAAGCGCAGCGGCACCGAGGTTGTCTTTGACATCGACAAGATCGTCAATGCCATCCGCGCCGCCAACTTGGAGGTCGAGGAGAGCTCTCGTCTAACCGACCGCCAGGTGGTTTATGCGGCGCAAAACGTCGCCGAGGCATGCGAGAACGCGGGCCACACCGTTTCGGTCGAGGAGATCCAGGATCTGGTCGAGGACGAGATCATGCGTCTCGACTGCTACGAGGTCGCTCGCCATTACATCATCTATCGCTATGTTCAGAGCCTGAAGCGCCAGAAGAACACGACCGACGACAAGATTCTGTCGCTGATTGAGTGCAACAACGAAGAGGTCAAGCAGGAGAACTCCAACAAGAACCCGACCGTCAATTCCGTTCAGCGTGACTACATGGCCGGCGAGATCTCCAAGGACCTGACTCAGCGTGTGTTGCTGCCCCAGGAGATTGTGGATGCTCACAATGAGGGCCTGATTCACTTCCATGATTCGGACTACTTTGCCCAGCACATGCATAACTGCGACCTGGTGAACCTGGAGGATATGCTCCAGAACGGTACTGTTATCTCGGGTACGCTGATTGAGAAGCCACACAGCTTCTCGACCGCCTGCAACATCGCGACGCAGATCATCGCCCAGGTTGCTTCCTCCCAGTACGGCGGCCAGTCCATCTCGCTGACCCATCTTGCCCCGTTCGTCGAGGTGAGCCGTCAAAAGATTCGCGGTGAGGTCGCCCGCGAGCTCGAGGAGCTCGGCGTTTCCGCATCTCCCGAAAAGGTCCGTGAGGTCGTTGAGGACCGTCTGCGTGACGAGATCCGTCGCGGCGTCCAGACGATTCAGTATCAGGTCGTAACCCTTATGACCACGAATGGCCAGGCGCCGTTCGTGACGGTCTTTATGTATCTTAACGAGGCCCGTACGCCTCAGGAGAAGCACGACCTTGCCATGATCGTGGAAGAGACGCTTCGCCAGCGCTACGAGGGCGTTAAGAACGAGGCCGGCGTGTGGATTACCCCGGCATTCCCCAAGCTTATCTATGTACTCGAGGACGATAACGTTCACGAGGATTCCCCGTACTTCTACCTGACCCAGCTGGCTGCCAAGTGCACCGCCAAGCGCATGGTGCCCGATTACATCTCCGAGAAGAAGATGCGCGAGCTCAAGCTGTCTAAGGGCGAGACCGCTGGCAACGGCGATTGCTACACCTGTATGGGTTGCCGCAGTTTCCTGACGCCCGACCGTTCGGGCAACGGTTTTAACAACGTTGCCAACGCGCTGAACTACGACCCGAACAAGCCCAAGTACTATGGTCGCTTTAACCAGGGCGTCGTGACCATCAACCTGCCTGATGTCGCACTGAGCTCGCATCAGGATATGGACAAGTTCTGGAAGATCTTCGATGAGCGCCTTGAGCTGTGCCACCGTGCCCTGCTGTGCCGTCATGAGCGCCTGATGGGTACGCTTTCTGACGCCGCACCGATTCTGTGGCAGTACGGTGCCCTCGCTCGTCTGAAGAAGGGCGAGACAATCGACAAGCTGCTCGTGGGCGGATACTCCACCATTAGCCTGGGGTATGCCGGTCTGTATGAGTGCGTCAAGTACATGACGGGCCACAGCCACACCGAGAAGGAGGGCACGCCGTTTGCCATGGCCGTCATGCAGCGCATGAACGACAAGTGCGCGGAGTGGAAGGCTGCGAGCGACATCGATTTCTCGCTGTACGGCACGCCGTTGGAGTCGACGACCTACAAGTTCGCCAAGTGCCTGCAGCGTCGTTTTGGCATCATCCCGGGCGTGACGGACAAGGGCTACATCACCAACAGCTACCACGTCCACGTGTCCGAGGAGATCGACGCATTCGACAAGCTTAAGTTTGAGGGCATGTTCCAGCAGCTTTCGCCGGGCGGTGCCATCTCCTACGTCGAGGTTCCCAACATGCAGGACAACCTCAAGGCTGTCATTCGCGTGATGCAGTACATCTACGATAACATCATGTACGCCGAGCTCAACACCAAGAGCGACTACTGCCAGGTATGCGGC
>CAJMJM010000076.1 GCA_905213725.1 Collinsella aerofaciens | reverse complement strand
TCCGCCGCTCCCCCCTCCCCTCACTCCCAATATCTGCCCTCGCCGCCGCCCCCCCGCCCCTCCCCTACCTACTTCGGGGCGCCGGGCTGGGGGCGCCGCGGCCGAGATGGTGGAATTGTGTGCAGTCAGGGTTGCCGTTGACCGACGCCGGGGTCCCCGCCATAATACTTTCGGTTCACGCACGAATCCGCTGCCAGAGACAGCCGGCGCAAACGGGTCTTACCCGCGAGCTTAATGGGACTTCCCGCCAGCCGAGGTGGTCGAGTAGATATGTCTTCTCGCCCCCGTCGCTCATGCAGCGCGGGGGCTTTCTTTTTGGACATGCCCCCGTCACGTCCTTGTGGCGGACCGTGCCCGGAAAGAATTCGAGGAGGTGTAATTCATGCCCCAGCAGTACAAAATCGACAAGGTTGCAGAGATCGAGTCCCGTATCGCCGAGAACGCCGGTCTGTTCGTTGTCAACTACAACGGTCTGACTGTTATGCAGGCTCTGGAGCTGCGTCATCAGCTTCGCGAATGCGGCGCCGAGATGAAGGTCTACAAGAACAACCTGGTCAAGATCGCCCTCAAGAACCAGGAGCAGCCCGAGATCGACGAGATTCTCGCCGGCCCCGTCGCTTATGTGTTCTACGAGACCGAGCCGGTCGAGGCCGCTAAGGCCCTTAAGGACTTCTCTGCTAAGTCCAAGGGCGTCCTTGAGATCAAGGGCGGTATCTCCGACGGCAAGGCCGTTTCCGCTGATGATGTTAAGGCTATCGCCGAGCTGCCCACCAAGGATCAGCTTCTCGGCCAGATCGCCGGTCTCATCTCCGGTTTCGCTCGCGACATCGCTGTCTGCGTCAACGGCGTTTCCTCTGGTCTCGCTCGTTCGATCCAGCAGGTCTCCGAGCAGAAGGCAGCCTAGTCGCTGTTTTCACCCGCGGCGGCAACGCCGCACCCCTGGCGCATTCGCGCCGTGTTTTAACTGATCTCCGTGCACAGACACGGAAACCGAAAGGACTTAGAAATGGCTAAGCTTACCACCGATGAGATCATCGATGCTCTTAAGGAAATGACCCTTCTCGAGGCTTCCGAGCTCGTCAAGGCTATCGAGGACACCTTCGGCGTTTCCGCCGCTGCTCCTGCCGCTGTTGTCGCCGCTCCCGCTGCTGGCGCTGCTGAGGCCGAGGAGAAGACCGAGTTTGACGTCGTGCTCGAGGGCTTCGGCGACAACAAGATCCAGGTCATCAAGGCCGTCCGTGAGCTCACCAACCTTGGCCTGAAGGAGGCCAAGGAGGTCGTCGAGGGCGCTCCCAAGGCTGTTCTCGAGGGTGCCAAGAAGGAGGACGCCGAGGCTGCCAAGGAGAAGCTCGAGGCTGCTGGCGCTGCTGTCACCCTCAAGTAATCAGGCTTTCTCGCCAGATTTCTTTGCAGACGGGGTTCGCATTGCGAGCCCCGTCTTTTTTGTTTTTCGGTCCCTCGACATCGGTAGCTCAAACTGCCATGTTCTGTGATTTGCGTCGTATCGGGCACCCTGCCGTTGGGCAATAAAATTGCACCATTCGAGCAATAATTTGCGTTGACCTGCTGAAGAATTGTCTCTGCCTTGTAGCGACATATAGTTCCAGCGGTAAGATGCTTAGGTATCGCAATTTGGTCTGCGGCTGTGTGCCGCACGCATGGGGCGCTTTTGCGCCTGCGAAAGGATCTTTGAATAACATGAAGGCAATCATCCCCGCCGCCGGTCTTGGCACGCGTTTTCTGCCTGGTACCAAGTGCACGCCCAAAGAGATGCTGCCGGTGCTCGACAAGCCCGTCATTCAGTATGTCGTCGAGGAGGCGCTCGACCCCGAGGAGGTCGACGATGCCATCATCGTTACTTCTCCCGGCAAGCCCGAGCTGCTGAACTACTTCCAGCCCGATCGCTCGCTCGAGAACCTGCTGCGCGAGCGCGGCAAGAACGCCTATGCCGATGCCGTCGCCCACGCTGGCGGTATGCCGGTCGACTTCCGCTATCAGTACGAGCCCAAGGGCCTCGGCCATGCTATTCGCTCTGCTGCCGACGCCGTGGCAGGGGAGAACTTCCTGGTTCTTCTGGGCGACTACGTTGTGCCTAATCGCGACATCTGCGACAAGATGCTCGCCGTTTCCAAGGAGCACGGTGGAGCTTCGGTTATCGCCGTCGCTGCTTGCTCGCCCGAGGAAGTTAGCCGCTACGGCGTTATCGCCGGTGAGCGCGTCGGTTCGCTCGAGGGTGCCGAGGACGTTGCCGATGCAGAGCCGGGCGCTGTCTGGCGCATCGGCGGTCTGGTCGAGAAGCCCGCTCCCGAGGCGGCTCCGTCCAACCTGTACATTGTCGGCCGTTATCTGCTGAGCCCGCTGGTCATGGACCTGCTGGCTGATCAGCAGGCCGGCAAGGGCGGCGAGATTCAGCTCACCGACGCCATGGCCCGCTCGCTCGATCGCGAGGCTATGTACGCTGTCGTTATCGACCCGCTGTCGGGCTACGACACCGGCACCCCGTCTGGCTGGATGGCAACCAACGCCCTCATGGCCGCAAGCGATCCTCGCTTTGCCGATGCCTTCTGGGACGCCATCGACGAGCGCGGCGGATTGATGCGCAAGTAAGCCTTCGGACATCGACATTTACGGGCGCGGACCTCGGTTCGCGCCCGTTTTTTATAAGAGCTGCGATTGCCGGCTCTCTGTTCACAGAAAATATATGAACAGATGTTCGATACACATACATCTACCTGCGTATTTTCTGTCGAAAAACTTTGCTACTCCAAAAACTCAATCGCGTCAAGGCTTTTCTTGCCCAACGGTCGCTACCTGATAAACTATTAGGTTGCGATAACTGGCGAAGCTATGCCTCGCCAACCCACCGAGCATTTCCGTGAAGGAGGAAAAACCTGGTGACCTCCGCATACACTGCCACTGAGCGCAAGCGCGTCAGCTTCGGGAAAATCCCGGAGGCCATGGAGCTCCCCAACCTTATCTCTGTTCAAAGGGAATCCTTTGAGCGTTTTAAGGACGAGGGCCTTCGTGAGGCGTTCAAGGAATCCAGCCCCATCCAGAGCCAGAACCATGTTCTCGAGGTTACCTTCGGCGAGCATCAGTTCGGCGACCCCGCGCACACCGTCGAGGAGTGCCGCGAGAAGGATATGACCTATCAGGCTCCGCTTCTGACCGACGTCCGTCTCACCAACAAGGAGACCGGCGAGATCAAGGAGCAGCTCGTCTTTATGGGCGACTTCCCCATGATGACCGATCAGGGCACCTTCATCATCAACGGTACCGAGCGTATCGTCGTCTCGCAGCTCGTCCGCTCCCCGGGCGTGTACTACAGCTCCGAGATGGATTCGGGCAAGCAGATCTACAAGGCCCAGATCATTCCGTCCCGCGGTGCCTGGCTTGAGTTTGAGGTCGACAAGCGCGACCAGCTCATGGTCTCCATCGACCGTAAGCGCAAGCAGAGCGCCACGATGTTCCTGCGCGCCCTTGGCATCGCCGTCACCAACGACGACATTATCGAGCTACTCGGCAACTCCGATGTGATCAAGCGCACCCTGGAGCGCGACACCGCCCTCACTCGCGAGGACGCCCTCATCGAGATCTACCGTCGTCTGCGCCCGGGCGAGCCTCCCACCGTGGACGCTTCCCGCAGCCTGCTCGAGGGTCTGCTCTTCAACCCGCAGCGCTACGACCTGGCCCGCGTCGGTCGTTACAAGGTCAACAAGAAGCTCAACCTCACCACCGAGGAAGAGGTCACGGTGCTCACCGACGAGGATATCGTCGCGACGCTGCGCTACCTCCTGTCCCTCGCTGCCGGCGAGCAGGGCTTCAAGGTCGACGACATCGACCACTTTGGCAACCGCCGCATCCGTACCGTCGGCGAGCTCGTCGCCAACCAGTTCCGTCTCGGCATGAGCCGTATGGAGCGCGTCGTCCGTGAGCGCAGGAGCTCCCAGGACATCGACGAGATCACCCCGCAGTCGCTCATCAACATCCGCCCGATCGTGGCCTCCATCAAGGAGTTCTTCGGCTCCTCTCAGCTCTCGCAGTTCATGGACCAGGCGAACCCCCTGACCGGTCTGACCCACAAGCGCCGTCTGTCCGCACTCGGCCCTGGTGGTCTTGCCGGCCACAAGTCCGGCTCCAGCCGCCGCACCAACGTGCCGACGGCCGTCCGCGACGTTCACAATTCGCACTACAGCCGCATGTGCCCGATCGAGACCCCCGAAGGCCCCAACATCGGCCTGATCGGCTCGCTCGCCCTCTACGCCCGCGTCAACGAGTATGGCTTCATCGAGGCCCCGTTCCGTCGCGTCGAGAACGGCGTTGCCACCGATCAGATCGACTGGATGACCGCTGACGAGGAAGAGAAGCACGTCATCGCGCCGGCCAACACGCCGCTCGATCCCAAGACCAACGAGTTCATCACGACCGATGCCGAGGGTAAGATCGTCCGTCCGCACACCGTGATCGCCCGTACCCGCGACTTCGACGGCTCCTTCGGCGCTCCCGCCGACGTGCCCGTCGAGGACGTCGACTACATGGACGTCTCGCCGCGTCAGATGCTCTCCGTCGCAGCCACGCTGATCCCGTTCCTTGAGCACGATGACGCCAAGCGTACGCTGATGGGCGCCAACATGCAGCGTCAGGCCGTGCCGCTGGTTCACCCCGCCGCTCCCTATGTCGGTACCGGCATGGAGCGTCGCGCCGCTCTGGACTCCGGCGAGGTCACCCTGGCCAAGAACGCCGGCGAGGTCATCTTTGCCGACGCCGCCAAGATCATCGTCAAGCATGCCGGCGGCATGGACGAGTACCACCTGGCCAAGTACCAGCGCTCCAACCAGTCCACCTGCATCAACCACCGTCCGCTCGTTCGCGTTGGTGACACCGTTGAGCAGGGCGCGCCTCTGGCCGACGGTCCTTCGACCGATCACGGCGAGCTCGCACTGGGTCAGAACCTCACCGTGGCCTACATGCCGTGGGAAGGCTTTAACTACGAGGACGGTATCGTCGTGTCCGAGCGCCTGGTGGCCGAGGACCTGCTGACGACCATCAACATCACCCGTCACGAGATCGACGCCCGCGACACCAAGCTCGGCCCCGAGGAGATCACCCGCGAGATCCCGAACCTCTCCGAGGACATGCTTGCCAACCTCGACGAGGACGGCATCATCCGCATCGGCGCCGAGGTCGGCCCTGGCGACATCTTGGTCGGCAAGGTCACGCCTAAGGGCGAGAGCGCTCTGACCGCCGAGGAGCGCCTGCTACGCGCCATCTTCGGTGCCAAGGCCCACGACGTCCGCGACACCTCCCTTAAGATGCCTCACGGCGCTTACGGCCGCGTCATCGACGTCGTCCGCTTTAGCCGCGAGAACGGCGACGACCTGGCCCCCGGCGTCAACGAGCAGGTGCGCGTCTACGTCGCCCAGCGTCGTAAGATCCAGCAGGGCGATAAGATTGCCGGCCGCCACGGCAACAAGGGTGTTATCTGCAACGTTCTGCCGGTCGAGGACATGCCCTACATGGCTGACGGTACCCCGATCGACGTTATCCTCAACCCGCTGGGCGTTCCTTCGCGTATGAACGTCGGCCAGCTGCTCGAGTGCCACCTTGGCTGGGCTGCTGCGTGCGGTTGGGATACCGAGCAGGCCGACTCCGACAAGTACGTCCCCGGTCCGTTCTTCACCGCCACGCCCGTCTTCGACGGCGCCAAGGAGGACGAGATCGCCGAGGTCATCCGTCGTGCCAACAAGAACATGCTCAACAAGGCTACCGCTGCCTTTGGCGATCACATGCGCCCCGAGTTCGTCACCCAGCTTGACGAGCGCGGCAAGACCCGCCTGTTCGACGGCCGCACCGGCGAGGAGTTCCGCGAGCCCATTACCGTGGGTACGTCCTACATCCTCAAGCTCGGCCACATGGTCGACGACAAGATCCACGCCCGTTCGACCGGCCCTTACAGCCTGGTTACCCAGCAGCCTCTGGGCGGCAAGGCTCAGTTCGGCGGCCAGCGCTTCGGCGTGATGGAAGTTTGGGCACTGTACGCTTACGGTGCTTCCAACGTCCTGCAGGAGATCCTGACCGTCAAGTCCGACGATACCGTGGGCCGTGTCAAGACCTACGAGTCCATCGTCAAGGGCGAGAACGTTCCTGTCCCGGGTATCCCCGAGTCCTTCAAGGTTCTCGTCAAGGAGATTCGCTCCCTCGCACTGGACATCGAGCCCATGCACGATGCCGGCGAGGACGCCTCCGCCCCTGTGACCGCCGAGGAGACCTCTGCTCTCGACGACCTGGCTGCGCTCGCCGGCGTTGACGCCGACGTCGAGGCCGAGGATGCCGAGACCGCCGAGGCACCCGAGGCTGTCGCCGCCACGACCACTGATAAGGAGTAGTTGACTGTGGCAGATTTCGAAGCTACTGATTTTGACTCGGTAAAGATCTCCCTTGCCTCCGCCGACCAGATCCGTTCCTGGTCGCACGGTGAGGTCAAGAAGCCGGAGACCATCAATTACCGTACCCTCAAGCCCGAGAAGGACGGCCTGTTCTGCGAGAAGATCTTCGGTCCCGCCAAGGACTGGGAGTGCTCCTGCGGCAAGTACAAGGGCATCCGCTTTAAGGGCATCGTCTGCGAGCGCTGCGGCGTCGAGGTCACCTCGGCCAAGGTGCGTCGCGACCGCATGGGCCACATCGAGCTCGCCGCTCCCGTGTCCCACATCTGGTACTTCAAGAGCCCCACGAGCTTCCCGATGAGCCGTATGCTCGACATCAAGTCCAAGGACCTCGAGAAGGTTCTGTACTTTGCCAGCTACATCATCACCGAGGTTGACTACGAGGCTCGCGAGGCCGACGCCGACGACCTGCGCGAGGAGCTCGCCGCCGATCTGGAAGAGATCGATGCCGAGTGCGCCCGCCAGATCGAGTCCCTCAAGGAGCAGGGCGACCCCGAGAACTTTGACGAGTTCTCCGACGAGGAGCCGCTGACCCCCGAGGAGATTGCCTCTGGCATCGTTGACATCGAGGAAGAGTGCAAGGACGAGAAGCAGCTCCGCACGGACGCCTTCAACGCCTTCATGAAGCTCAGCGAGCGCGACCTCATCTCCGATGAGCCGCTGTTCCGTGAGATGACCCGTTACTACTCCATGTACTTCAAGGGTGGTATGGGTGCCGAGGCCGTCCGCGACCTGCTCGCTGCCATCGACCTCCCCTCCGAGGCCGAGAAGCTCAAGGCCATCATCGCCGACGAGGACTCCCAGAAGCAGAAGCGCGAGAAGGCCGTTAAGCGCCTCGAGGTCGTTGACGCCTTCCTGAAGGGCGGCAACAGCCCCGCGAACATGATCCTGGATGTCATCCCGGTCATTCCGCCCGATCTGCGCCCGATGGTCCAGCTCGACGGCGGCCGCTTCGCCGCGTCCGACCTCAACGACCTGTATCGTCGCGTGATCAACCGTAACAACCGACTCAAGCGCCTGCTCGACCTGGACGCCCCTGCGATCATCGTGAACAACGAGAAGCGCATGCTCCAGGAGTCCGTGGACGCCCTGTTCGACAACGGCCGTCGTGGTCGCCCGGTCTCTGGCCGTGGCGGTCGCCCGCTCAAGTCGCTCGCCGAGGCCCTCAAGGGCAAGCAGGGTCGCTTCCGTCAGAACCTGCTGGGTAAGCGTGTCGACTACTCCGGCCGTTCGGTTATCGTTACCGACCCCAAGCTGCTGCTGCACCAGTGCGGTCTGCCCAAGACCATGGCGCTGGAGCTCTTCAAGCCCTTCGTCATGAAGCGCCTGGTCGAGCTTGGCAAGGTCGAGAACATCAAGGGCGCCAAGCGCGCTATCGACCGCGGTGCCACCTTTGTGTGGGACATCCTCGAAGAGGTCATCGACGGCCGCGTCGTGCTGCTCAACCGTGCACCGACCCTGCACCGTCTGTCCATCCAGGCCTTTGAGCCGGTGCTGGTCGAGGGCAAGGCTATCCACCTGCACCCGCTGGTCTGCTCGCCCTTCAACGCCGACTTCGACGGCGACCAGATGTCTGTCCACGTGCCGCTGTCCAGCCAGGCTCAGGCCGAGGCCCGCGTGCTCATGCTCTCTGCGAACAACCTGCGCTCGCCGGCATCCGGCAAGCCGGTCAACATCCCCTCGCAGGACATGATCATCGGTGTGTACTACCTCACCCAGGTTCGCGAGGGTCTGCCGGGCGAGAACCACGTGTTCTCGAGCTTCGACGACGCGCTGCACGCCTATGACTGCCGCTCCGAGGTCGACATGCAGGCCAAGATCCAGGTCCGCGTGTCCGCTGCCGACGCCAATGTCATCAACGAGGACGGCACCCGTATCTTCCGCGTCAAGAACGGCAAGAACGAGTTTGTCGACTACGACGTCACCGGCAACAAGACCGCGCGCTTCGAGACCTCTATCGGCCGCATCATCTTCAACCGCCAGTGCCTGCCCGAAGACTATGAGTTCATGAACTACAAGATGGTCAAGGGCGACGTGGCCAAACTGGTTGCGGACTGCTGCGATCGTTACCCCGAGGCCAAGGTCGGCCCGATCCTCGACGCCATCAAGTACTCCGGCTTCCACTACGCTACCCGCGCCGGCCTCACCATCTCGGTGTGGGACGCTCTCATCCCTGCCGAGAAGCAGGAGCTGCTCGATCGCGCCCAGGCCAACGTCGACCAGATCAACGAGTACTTCGAGGAGGGCTTCATCAACGAGACGGAGCGCCACATCGAAGTCGTTAACGAGTGGACCGCTTGTACCGATAAGGTCGCAGCGCTCATGCTCGACATGTTCGACGAGGAGAACCCGCTGTACATGATGGCCGACTCCGGCGCCCGTGGTTCTAAGACCCAGCTGCGTCAGCTCGGCGGCATGCGTGGCCTGATGGCAGACATGTCCGGC
>CAJMJM010000075.1 GCA_905213725.1 Collinsella aerofaciens | reverse complement strand
TGGGAGGCCAGGGCGCCGCTGACCGGTGGACGGCACCGAGCCGTACGCTTGAACTGAGAAGGGGGAGGCCTCGCGGCCTCCCCCTTTTTTGCGTTGTATACATGTTGTGCTTTGGGACCTACCTCCCCCGTATGCGCTCTTACTCTTTGGCTGTATTTTGAGTCCTTCTAGTGTATTTGAGCGATAATTACTCGCATTGGCGTTAGGGAGGGCTTGATGTTTACCGTATTTGTCTTGGGCAATATTGCTTCGGGTAAGTCGACGGCCTGCCGCTATTTCGAATCTCGTGGCGCTATGCTTATCGATCTGGATGAGCTTGCAAAATCTCTGTATGTGCCGGGCTCTGATATCGTCAATACTCTCGCGGATGAATTCGGTTGGGACATTTTGGATGAGGAAGGCGGCATTCGCCGCAGCATCCTCGCTTCTCGAGCTTTCGCTTCTCCTGATTCGGTCGCACGGCTCAATGGCATCGTGCATCCCGTTCTGATTGAACAGCTTTCGCTTAGGATTCTCGATCCGGTTTGTTGTACGGTTTCATCTCCCCGTTATCCCTTTGCGGTGGTCGAGGTTTCTGCTCCGACTGGTTTTGAGGATGCATTTGGCTTGGCTGATGAAATTCTGGTCATCAGCGCCCCTTTGTCAGTTCGTCGCGAGCGCGCTATTCAACGTGGCATGGAGCCATCCGATTTCGATGCTCGTTCTGCTTGCCAGCCCGATGAGTCTGCGCTGTGCAATCTCGCTACAACGGTGATTGATAATGCCGCAGGCGATAATTCGCTCTTTGAGCAGCTTGACTCATGGCTTGCATGCCACGGGTTTATAGATACTCCGGATAAGGAGGAGGCCGATGCCTAAGGCACGTTTCTTTACGTGGTATCGCGTGGCGCCACTTGCCGTTGTGTTCGTCTTCGGCCTTATTTCGCTCGTCTACTCGTGTGCCCCTGCCGCTTTCTTTAAGCCGCTGTATCCGATTGACTACGAGGCGTATGTAAAGCAATCCAGTATTTCGCATAATCTGGATCCGTATCTGGTGTGCGCTGTCATTAAGTCGGAATCGAATTGGGATCCCGAGGCCGAGTCGAATCAGGGTGCTCAGGGATTGATGCAGCTGATGCCCGAGACTGCCCAGGATATGATTGCCAAGGGCCTTGTCGACGGAGGGGAGTATTCGGCCGACAATCTTAACGATCCGGCTACGAATATCGAGTTTGGCTGCGCATACCTCTCGTATCTTCTCGCCTATTTCAACGGGTCGACGGATAGTGCCATCGCCGCCTATAACGCCGGCATGGGCAATGTCGACGGATGGGCGCAGCAGGGTACGTCGCTTCATAATGCAATTACCTTTCCCGAGACGCAGGCGTATCTGATTCGTGTCAATAATGCCTGGGCTCGCTACAAGACCCTCTATCCCGATCGGTTCGTATAGGACTATGCCTGCCGCCTGCGTATACTGCAGATATATGAGTTAGGAGTATCCATGGCGGAATTTGAAGTAGAACGCGTTGGTGGTGAACTTAAGCGCTTTGGCGTTGAAGGCTCTGACGTGCCGTTTAAGGTCGTTTCTCCCTATGAGCCTGCCGGTTCCCAGCCTAAAGCCATTGAGTCGCTTGTGCAGGGCGTGAGGGACGGAGACCGCTATCAGGTTTTGCTGGGCGTGACTGGTTCGGGCAAGACCTTCACGATGGCAAAGACTATTGAGGCCCTGGGAAAGCCGACGCTGGTCATGGCTCCGAATAAAACGCTCGCTGCTCAGCTTGCGAGCGAGCTCAAAGAGTTCTTTCCCAATAACGCTGTGGTCTACTTTGTCTCGTATTACGACTACTATCAGCCCGAGGCGTATGTGCCGCAAAGCGATACATATATCGAGAAAGACTCCTCGATTAACGAAGAGGTCGAGATGCTGCGCCATCAGGCGACCGCGTCACTGCTCTCTCGACGTGATGTGATCGTTGTCGCATCGGTCTCGTGTATCTATGGCATTGGCTCTCCTGAGGACTATGCGGGTCTGGCTCCAAACGTCGACAAGAAGGTGCCGCTCGAGCGCGATGACTTTATCCATGCGCTTATCGACATTCAATATGATCGCAATGACTATGACCTGGCGCGTGGCACGTTCCGCGTGCGCGGCGATGTTGTCGACGTGTATCCGCCTTATGCTGAGCATCCGTTGCGGTTTGAGTTCTTTGGCGACGAGGTCGAGCTGATTGCCGAGATCGATGAGGTCACCGGTGAGATGCTTCGTGAGTACGAGGCCATCCCCGTATGGCCGGCATCACACTATGTGACCGAGAAGCCGAAGGTCAAGGCGGCTCTGAAATCGATCAGCGAAGAGTGCGAGAAGCGCGTGGCGGAGCTCAAGGCGACCGACAAGTTGCTCGAGGCGCAGCGTCTGCAGCAGCGCACCGATTATGATCTTGAGATGCTCGAGACGATGGGCTTTTGCAACGGCATCGAGAACTACTCGCGTCATCTGGACGGTCGCAAGCCGGGTGAGCCGCCGTTTACCCTAATCGATTACTTTCCCAAGGATATGCTCTGCATCATCGATGAGAGCCATGTGACGGTGCCGCAGATTCGCGGCATGCACGAAGGTGACCGCTCGCGTAAGGTGACGCTGGTGGAACACGGTTTTCGCCTGCCCTCGGCGCTCGATAACCGCCCGCTTCGTTTCGATGAGTTTGAGGCAAGGATACCCCAGTTCATCTACGTTTCGGCAACACCGGGCGACTATGAGCTGCGGGTTAGCCAGAACGACGTTGAGCAGATTATTCGTCCGACCGGTCTGCTCGATCCCAAGATCGATGTGCGTCCGGTTCGCGGTCAGATTGACGATCTTGAGGACGAGATTCGCGAGCGCGTTGCCCGCAAGGAGCGCGTGCTGGTGACCACGTTGACCAAGCGCATGGCCGAGGACCTGACCGACCATCTGCTTGATGCGGGCATTAAGGTCAATTACATGCATTCTGATACGGCGACAATGGACCGTGTCGAGATCCTGCGAACGCTGCGCGAGGGCAAGATCGATGTTCTCGTTGGCATCAACCTGCTTCGCGAGGGCTTGGATCTTCCCGAGGTCTCACTGGTGGCAATTCTCGATGCCGATAAGGAAGGATTCTTGCGCAACCGCCGTTCGCTGATTCAGACGATTGGCCGCGCGGCCCGTAACGCCGATGGCGAAGTCATCATGTATGCGGACGTTGTGACCGATTCGATGAAAGAGGCCATCGAGGAGACGCAGCGCCGTCGCGAGATTCAGATGGCATATAACGAAGAGCATGGCATTGTGCCCAAGACAGTGCGCAAGGCCATCAACGACATCTCAAGTTTTATTGCCGAGGCCGAAAAGACTGTGGGCTCGAAGGGACGCTCGAGAGGCGATTCGCTGGGTCACGGTGCGTTCTATACGCCCGATGAAAACGGCGAGGGCGCCGCGCCGGAGACGGTGGCACCCGAGCAAACGCTTGCCGAGCAGCTGGAAGGGCTACCGCATGACGAGCTCGTGCGGATTGTCGAGACCATGGAGGAAGACATGCGTAACGCTTCCGCCGCCATGGACTTTGAGGAGGCGGCGCGTCTGCGCGATGCCGTCGTTCAGATTCGGGCGATGCTTGAGGGCGCATCTGAGGACGAAACGATTGAGCGTTTGCGTTCGCAGGCTCGCAAGGGCTCTACCTTTGCTTCGGGCAGAAAACGCCAGGGTGCACGATTCAGGAAGTAGTGAACAGGCCCCGAGTTCCCTGTGGAACTCGGGGCCTGTGTCGTTCGGACGCGAGAGTTCGTGCACTAGAGGTCTGCTATCAGGGCTTCGGCACAACGAATGCCGTCGGTGGCGGCACTCATGATGCCGCCGGCATATCCGGCACCCTCGCCGCAAGGGTAAAGGCCCGGGGTCGACACGGCGTGGCATGTTCGATCGCGGATGACCGTAACCGGGGAGCTCGAACGCGTCTCCACGCCAGTGAGGACCGCATCGGGGCGGTCATAGCCACGCAGTTTCTTACCGAGCAGGGGAATTCCCAAACGAAGCGATTCGACGATATGCTGCGGGAGGGCATCGTCGATCGCCGTCCAGGTCACGCCAAGTGGATAGGTTGGTTTTACCTTTCCGGGTGCCGTGCTGGCGCGCCCCGCAAGGAAATCTCCGACGAGCTGTGCCGGCGCGTTCCAGTTAGAGCCACCCAGGCGATAGGCGGCTCGCTCGCAGGCGCGCTGGAGCTCAATGCCTGCGAGCGGATCATCGCCGGGAAGGTCGTCGGGTGTGACGTTGACGAGTAGGGCGGCATTTGCGTTGCGCCCGTCGCGGGCATTGAGGCTGGCACCGTTGACGCACAGATGGCCCTGCTCGGAAGAAGCCGCGACAACCTGTCCGCCGGGGCACATGCAAAACGAGAACACACTGCGGCCGTTGGGGAGATGGGCGACAAGCTTGTAGGGGGCTGCTCCGAGTGCCGGGTGTCCCGCCGAAGGGCCATATTGGGCACGGTCGATGTCATGCTGTGGATGCTCGATGCGCACACCCATGGCAAAGGTCTTTTGCGCGAGGGTAACGTCATGTTCTTTGAGAAGCTCGAATACGTCGCGGGCGGAATGGCCGCAGGCGAGAATGAGGTGCTTTGTGGCGATTGTCTCGCTTGTGGTTTCTTGGGGCGGTTGGACATCGACGCCGGTGATGGCGCCAGATTCATCGGTTCGAATATTGACGAGCCTTGTTCGATAGCGGACGGTTCCACCGAGCTGCTCGATGCGCTGAGAAATGTTGGTGACGACGGTGGGTAGGATGTCGGAGCCAATGTCCGGTTTGGCGTCCCACAGGATGTCGCGAGGTGAGCCCGCTTTGACGAAGGTCTCAAGAATCAGTCGATGGGCAGGATTCTTGGTTCCCGTGTTGAGCTTGCCGTCCGAGAAGGTCCCTGCGCCGCCCAGGCCAAATTGGATATTGCTTTCGGGGTCGAGGATACGCTCCTTAAGAAAGAGATCAATCGCTTCCGAGCGGCGAAGCGCGGGGTCGCCGCGCTCGATGAGCAGGGGTTTAAGGCCCGCTTCGGCAAGGGTCAGGGCGGCGAAGAGACCGGCGCAACCGGCGCCGACAACGACGGGACGCCCCTTGGGTGCATTTGGGACAGGGTTGGGGAATGAAGGAGCCTCGCCGTCTACCATGCGGATGCGCGAGCGGTCGCGCTCGGCGACGCGGTCGACCACCTCCTGCTCGAGTCGGGAGCTTGTCAACTCGACTCGAAAGCTCAAAATAATATGGACATCTCGTTTTTTACGGGCGGCGATTGACTTGCGATGGAGCTCAATGGCTTTAATCTGGGAATCCTCGCATCGCAGGGCTCGTTTGACGGCGCGTCTACCAATAGCAAGGCAGGCGGCTTCGTCGCCGGCCTCATCGAGTGACGCGTGGACTTGGGTGATTTCGATCATCGAGGGCTCCTTAGAGGCAAGAAAGAGGCCGTCCGGTATCCCAGACGGCCCGAATGCGTTTTTGATTATAGACTGCGCGGCTACAGGCTGCTTGCAGCGCGAATGCCCGAGAGCCATGCCCACGCAAGGTTAAAGCCTCCGCAATCGGCGTCGATGTCGAGCGCTTCGCCGCAGACGTAAAGCGGGGCGTCGACAACGCTGCGCGCGCGTAGACTGGGTGTTGAGATACTCTCGACAGATACGCCACCACGCGTGACCTGTGCCGAGCGCTCCTCGGCTGTTCCCTCAACGAGCAACTTAAAGTGCTTGAGGATCGAGACCAGGTGGATGACATCGTTGGAGCCTGGATGGCACTGCTCGAACGCCGTGCAGACGACGCGGGAGAGTTGCGGGGCGAGCATGCCGTCGAGCCAACGGGGATCGCGGGGCGAAAAGCCGCCGAGCAGCTCAACGCGCCGGTTGAGCATATCGAGCAGCTCGTCTTTGGAGAGGTCGGGGAAAACGTCGAGCAGGATCGTATCACCGCGCTGGATACGACGGGAGAGGTTGAAGACAGCGACGCCCGAGATGCCGAAGGCTCGAAACAGGACTTCACCGTCTTCGTGCCAGAGCTCATTATGATTGCGGGCGAGCGTCAAGCGGGCGCGGACGCGCAGGCCGTCCAACGTCTTGAGTGCCGCCCGATCGCCGACGACCGTTGCCGATACGGGGCAGAGGATGGGGCGCAGCGAAGTGAGGGGGAGGCTAAACGTATCGGCGATACCGGTGGGGGTGCCACCCGTGGCGATAATTACGGCATGTGCCTCCAGGGCCTCGTTCTTGCGAGGGACATCGGCGAGCGCTTTCCGAAGCGAGCGGAGCTCCGTTTTTCGGTCGTCGTGCTTTTTTGCCTTGAGCGCCCGCGCTGGACGGTCTATTTGGAGTGTCCAGCCTTCGGAAGCTTTGTGCGCCGAGGCAACGTTGGCTCCGCAGATTAAGGTAATACCTAGGCGGTCGCAAACGTTGAGAAGCGCGTCGCGCACCGATTCTGCGCGAAGGGAGCGCGGGTATAGCCGGCCTTCCTCGGAGGTTGTCATGATGCCCAGCGAGGAGAAGAAACCCATAAGCTCTTGTTCGGGTTGGGGGCCCATGACAGATTCGACGAATGCGGGGTGGTTATACCGCTGAGGATCAATCGATTCGTTGGAGAGGTTGCAGCGGCCGTTACCGGTCGCAAGGAGCTTTAGGCCGCAGGCGACATCGCGCTCAACGATGCAGACGCTTTTGCCAGCACGTGCGGCCGTAATGGCGGCGGCGAGGCCTGAAGCCCCGCCGCCGATTACCAGGACGTCATAGAAGGCGCTCGTGTTCACTTAGGCCTCGTCGGTCTCGTGCGGGGTAATAGCCTCGACGGCAGAGACTGCCTTGGGCAACATGCCATCGGGCAGCGCGGTCTCAACCTCGCCCTTATCGCAGGCCTCGGCGAGTGCCGGATTAATGGGAAGCGTGCCCAAGATGTCGAGGTTATAGCGCTCTGCGACCTCGGGGAGCTTGCTTTTGCCAAAGACCTCGATCTTCTTGCCGCAGTCGGGGCACTCGATATAGCTCATGTTCTCGACGATGCCCAGAATGGGGACGTTCATCTTCTCGGCCATGTTGACCGCCTTGGCGACGATCATCGAGACCAGGTCCTGCGGGCTCGTGACGATGACGATGCCGTCGACGGGCAGCGACTGGAAGACGGTGAGCGCGACGTCGCCTGTTCCCGGAGGCATGTCGACCAGCAGGTAGTCGATGGGGCCCCACGAGGTCTCGCTCCAGAACTGCCTAATGGCGCCTGCGATGACCGGACCGCGCCAAAGGACGGGGTCGGTCTCGTTTTGGAGCAGAAGGTTGGAGCTCATGACCTTGACGCCGTGCTCGGAGATTTCGGGCAGCATGAGGTTGCCAAGGGCATGGACGTGGCGTCCGCTCATGCCGAACATCTTGGGGATAGAGGGACCGGTGATGTCGGCATCGAGGACGCCGACCTTGTGGCCGTGACGGGCAAGCTCGGTGGCGATGGCACCGGTGACAAACGACTTGCCGACACCGCCCTTGCCGGAAAGCACGGCGATGACGCGTTTGACCTCGGACAGCGTGTTCTCCTCAAATTGCGACGGCGACGTTTGTCCGCCGGCGGCCTGTGCGTGCTCGCAACCCATGTATGACTCCTTTGTATATGTTGGGGCCGGAGCCCCGTGATGTGACACGAGCGTCATTGTACCCTCGTTTGCGAGCGGGAGTCATTTGCGATGCATTTGGGCCGAGCGTGCTTGCAATACGATGGGCCCAAGCGAATGGGCGGGCTTACTGAACTTTGCTGGCGAACTCGAGGTATTGCATGCGCTGCAGCTTGTCGATCGTCGAGGTGTATGGGCTGTCTTCAGATTCCAAGTTGTAGCGCAGCCCGTCGGCACCGAGATAGCCGGCGACAAAAATTGTGGGAACAACAGAACAAAATGAAAACAAGGACTTAAGAAAGACGGTGAGCGGGGCGCCGATCTTATTAAGGGTAATGGCTGCAATCTCGTTTGCCCCGACGGTGTCGTAGACGTTGAGCTCGGTATTGCCGGCGATTTCATAGTTAGCCCAGACGAAATAGGTTGACTGATAGACACGGAAAGCGTGGCTTGCCGTATCTTCCTGAGGGTACAGCTCGTCGTTGAGAGTCGTTGCGGCGCTCGGCTGATGGTCGCCAAAAAAGACAAGAACAACCGGTCTGCCGATATTGCGGAGCTCGTTGATAAAGTACTCGAGGTCCCGGTCGGATGCGTTGATGCAGGTGAGATAGGTGTTGAGCGCGCTATTGGCGCCCTCGCTGGCTCCCTCGACCCAATAGTTTGTCAGCTCTTCGGCGGGAACGGTGCCATAGTCGTAGCCGCCGTGATTTTGCATCGTGACGTCAAAGATGAACTGCGGGGCTTCGTCGGTTCTAAGCAGGTCGAGTATCTTGTCGTAGGTGACGTAGTCGCATACGCCGGCATGGTAATAGGACGCACCTTCGAAATCGCCGATTGAAAGAAAGTCTCCAAAGCCCAGCTGCTGATAGATTTTATCTCGATGGTAGTTGACGGGGTTTTGCGGGTGCATAGCCGTAGCGGTATACCCAAGCTCTTTAAGGTCCTTTGCCAGGCTGTTGACGCCATTCATCTGATACAGCTGATAGGGGATTTTGCCTAATCCGACAAAGGCCGTTGTCGCTCCGGTCAAAAATTCGAATTCGGAGTTCGCCGTTCCGCCACCGGCGACCGAAGCGAGCATGGAGCCGCGAACAAGTGTGTCGGGAAGCGAGTTGTAGAATGCGGGGCCGGTGTACCCGGCCGCCTGGAGCTGCTCAAAGCACGAAAGGTCGCTAAAACTCTCATTCATGACGGCAACAATCGTCGGCTTGATTTCATTGAACTGGGCAACGGCAGCCGCGCGCTGCACGCACGCGCGATACGTGCTGTCGATGGAGGCGGCGAGCTCCTAC
>CAJMJM010000074.1 GCA_905213725.1 Collinsella aerofaciens | reverse complement strand
CGCTGCTTCGAGCGCGAGAGGTCGTCCCTCGCGTCCTCGAGCGCCCTGGTCAGGTGTTAGCGCTAATCTAAAATTGACCACTTTCGCAAACGCATCTCGCCGAATGCGCTAACGCGCTTTCGCCGACCCCGCTAACGTACTTTCACCAACTGCGCTAACGGAACTATGCTCCGATCGGGTATCCGACCCGGGAGGAGCGGGATATGGAGCGAAACGTAATGGGAGAGCTGAACGTCTACAGGGGGTCCGGCGCGAAGCCGAACTTCAGCGAGATCGCGAGGAGGCACGGCATGGACCGGCACACGGTCGCCAAGTACTGGCGGGAGGGCGAGTCCGCCGCCGACGGGAGGTCCGCGAGGGGCAGCGCCTTCGACCCGCTCGAGGAGGTGATCCGCGCGAAGGCCCAGCTGCCCGGGATGACCAAGATGGCAGTCTACGCGTTCCTGCGCGAGGGCCGCGGGGAGGGGCTGCCCGGGTACGGCGCCTTCACCGCGTGGTGCCGGGCCCGCGACGTGCCCTTCGGGGGCGCGGGCGGCCGCGAGCCGCACCCGCGGTTCGAGACGCCCCCGGGCAGGCAGCTGCAGTTCGACTGGAAGGAGGGCATGAGGCTCGTCGACTCGGAGGGCGAGGTCTTCGAGTTCAGCGTGTTCACCGCGACGCTCGGCTACTCCCGGAAGCACCGCTTCATACCGGTCAGGAGCCGCACGCTCGACGACCTGCTGTCCTGCCTGCTCGCCACCTTCACCCGCCTCGGCGGCGTCCCGGAGGAGTGCATCACGGACAACATGTCGTGCCTGGTGACCGTCTCGGGCCGCAGGAGGACCAGGCAGGAGAGGGCGTGGCGGTTCGCGCGGGAGGCCGGCTTCGAGCTCAGACTCTGCGCGCCGCGCTCGCCGCAGACCAAGGGCAAGGACGAGTCGGCCAACCGCTTCCTGAACCGCCTGCTCGCCTACGGCGGCGAGTTCACCGGGTGGAGCGGCCTCGCCGAGGCGGTGGCCCGGGTCGAGGCCCAGGCCAACTCGGAGCCGAACCGCACCACCGTCCTGCCGCCCGACGCGCTGTTCATGCGGGAGAAGGAGAGCCTGCGGCCCATCGGGAACCTCCGGCTCCTCGAGTCGATGGTGGGCGACGTGAGCGTCCAGACCGTCCCGCCGACCATGCTCGTCAGGGCCGCCGGCAGGGAGTGGTCCGTGCCCAGGCGCTGCATCGGCCGGCGCGTGAGCGTCATAGCGATGCCCGGCGGCCAGGTCGTTGTGAGGATGGCCGGCGAGGAGGTCGCCGTCCACGACGCCGCGTCCGGGCCGTCGAGGCCCATCAACTACGACCCCGACCACTATGGGCAGGCCCTCGAGGGGAAGCGGGGCCTGGCCGACGCGGACATCGCCGAGGCCGCGCGCGCCAACCTCGCGCTGCTCGACTCGCTCGGAGGGGCGTGATGGGCGCCGTCGCGGAGGGCAGCCCCTCGATCAGGGCGCAGGCGAACCTCTCCGCGCTCGGGCTGCACGAGATGGCGGCGTCCCTGCCCGACTACGTGAGGATGGTCGCCGCGGGCGAGCGGGGCTTCGCCTCCGCCCTCGAGGAGATGACGCGCGTCGAGGTCGCCGCCCGGGAGGTCAGGATCACCAACCAGCGCATACGTTCGTCGGGGTTCCCCTACGTCAAGGGGCTGGCGGACTTCGACTGGGACTTCCAGCCGTCGGTCCCGCGCGCAGAGATCGAGGAGCTCGCGACCCTGAGGTTCGTCGAGCGGGCCGAGAACGTCCTGTTCGTGGGGAGCCCCGGCGTGGGCAAGACGCACCTCGCCGTCGCGCTGGGCATCGAGGCCGTCAGGGCGGGGCGCGAGGTCAGGTTCGTGGACTGCGCCCGGCTCGTCGAGGACCTGGAGGACGCCTCGTCGCGCGGCATCCTCAAGAAGAGGCTCAAGTACTACGCCCACTCGAGGCTGCTGATCATCGACGAGCTCGGCTACCTCGACGTCGGCAGCGCGGGCGCGGACCTGCTGTTCCAGCTGATATCGACGCGCTACGAGCAGCGCTCGACGATCATCACCACCAACGTGGGGATCAGCGGCTGGGGCAGGGTGTTCGGGGACGACGTGGCGGCGAGCGCGATCGCGGACAGGGTGTGCCACCACTGCCACCTGGTCAAGATAACCGGCAGGTCCTACAGGCTGAAGGACCTGCCGAGGGACGGCCCCGTCAAGCCGTGACCGGAATCGGTGAAAATACGTTAGCGCAACCGGTGAAACCGCCTTTGCGCGAACGGCGCGCCTGTTTAGCGAAACTGGTGAAAAATAGATTGACGCTAACATCAGGTCGCGGGCGGCCTCGCACTCGTCGTCGGGGACCCACACCTCGACCACGTTGCCGACCGACAGCATGCGGGCGAGGAACTCGGCGTCGTTGCGGTCGTTCTTCCTGCGCCTGTCCGCGCTGGGCTTGATCATCTTCGAGACGGCGCCGACCACGCAGTCGACCCCGAGGCCGGAGAGCCTCTTCTGCAGGTCGAACCCCGTGACCCCGGACTCGTACACGCACCTGGCCTTTGGGTCCACGGACCGCACCCACTCCGCGACTGCCCCGGCGTCGTAGCCGAAGGTCGCGCAGCGCACCTCCCCGGTCATGACGTCGAGGGAGACTGCCTTTATCGAGCGGGCGTGGACGTCGAGGCCGACGAAGATGGTAGTATCGAGCATGGGAGCCCCTTCCATGAATGCGGCGTGGCCGCCGCGGCTGAATTAGACACTCACCATTGTCGGCCTAATCCGCGGTCTTTCATGCAGCAGGGGCTCTCAATGTTTTTATGTCCTGCTCATATCGTCTCTGCTGGCAGCTTGGAACAGTCCTTAAAGCCCGCATCAATCAACTGCGGAAAGCGCATCCCAGAATGAGCGTCCAACATGGGACATAGTTTCCCTTGAGGGCCTCAACCGGAAAATGCATCCCGGAATGTTGCCGGAAAGTGGAACGTAGTTTCCCAAACGGGCCGCTAACGGAAAGTGCATCCCGCTATTGAGCTCCAAAATGGGATGCGCTTTCCGTGTCGGCAGTTCCTGGCAGCCTGGGGCTACTCATTTAAGTCTGTCCCCAATGATTATCCCCAATGACTAGTAGTAGGCCCACATGGCTTCGGCTTCATTGAGGACCTCTACGGCGCCCCAACGGCGGGCGCTGCGGCTGGCCGAGTTGGGGTCGTAGACGCCAATCTGGTCGGCGTCGTCAATACCGTAAAGCACAATGTAGTGGCCCACGTTGGTAAAGGTGCCCGGCCGAACGGCGGCGATGACGGGCGCTCCCGAACGCAGCGCCTGAGTCATAGAGTCGCGATCGTTATGGAGCTCCGTTCCGTTAAGTCCCAACTGCCATGCGCCGCTCGTCATAAACGACCATTCGGTTGCACCGGTGGGGGCGTAATTGCCCGCCTCGGAAAGCGCGCACATATCGACGGGGGTCATATTGGTGCGTCCCGTCTTAAAGATGTAGACCATGGTGAGGCACGTGGGCCCGCAGGCATTTTGGCGGATGGTGCCGCCGGCGTAAGGCAGCTCCGACCACGCAGGGTCGATCTGATAGATATGGGGCATCGTGCCGGCTTGCCATTGCGAGCGCGGGGTCGAAAAGGCGAAAGAATAACCGGGTGCGACGGGGGCCTTGAGCAGCTTGTCCTCGGCGGTGGGCTCGAGACCGGCCGAACCGTGGGACATACAGGAGCTCATAAGCACAAAGACCAGACAGGTAAGGATAGAGCACAGTGCGAGGCGAAGTCGACGAGCCGGCAGGGCGGGGGCATTCGCGTGCGATGCCGAGCGGTAGGGCTTGCCGTCGCGTCCGCCTTGGGGATGCGAAAAGAAGCGGTTGATATGGATGCCGGGCTGACGTGCGCCGTTGCGGCGCAGTTGCGGAACCTCGGCCTGACGCTGTCGAGTGCGCGCACCCAAGCGGCCATCTTGCTGCGCGCTTGTGCCCGTGCTCAGACGGCCACTCTGCCGCGTTCTGCTTGCCTGCTGCCGAGACGAAGGCCTGGGTTGCTCTTGAGGACGTTGCGGATTGCTGTTCGTGGCACTTCTGGGCGTCGGCGTGGTACGGCCAGCAAGGCGAACGCTTTGTCGCCGTTGATCACCGTCGTTGTATCCGTATGCCATTCGTACCGCCTTGTCTCATGTATAACCTGTCCATCCTACAAAAAAGATGTGCAACAAATGGGTCTGCGCGTCAAAAGCTCGGTAAACGGTACGAAAGGCGCAAAACACACGGCCTCAAAAACAACTCTATATGCGTCCGATGAGCGTACGCCCGTCGGACGGGCGGCAACAATGAACGGCAAACCGTGCCGTTCGTCCCAAAAACGGCGCCGCTCGTTTTGCAGTTCTGCCTTCGGTCGAGCTACAAGCGGAGCTGCTGCGCCAAGGCCGTATCTTAAAGCCACGAAATAAAAGAGCGCGGCAAAACAGACCGCGCAAGGGGTGACGTCAAGGGGCGTCAAAAAGGAAAGGAGGGGAACAATGGCGGACAAGAACGCAGAAGTTGCAGTCGAGGATAACGGCGGCATGAAGAAAACGCTTTCGCTCTGGAACTTCTTCACCATCGGTTTCGGTGCCATCATCGGTACCGGTTGGGTTCTGCAGGTCGGCGACTGGATGGTCGTGGGCGGCGGTCCCGTTCCCGCTATGATTGCATTCCTCTTGGGTGCAATCTTCCTCGTGCCCGTCGGAGCTGTTTTCGGTGAGCTCACGGCTGCTATCCCCATCTCGGGCGGCATCGTCGAGTATGTCGATCGTAGCTTTGGCCGTACGCTGAGCTACATCACCGGATGGCTTTTGGCCCTGGGCAACGGCATCCTGTGCCCGTGGGAGGCCATCGCCATTTCGACCCTCGTGTCCGAGATGTTCGGCAGCCTACCCGGTCTTGAGTGGCTGCGCGCCGTCAAGCTCTACACCATCCTGGGGGCCGACGTCTACCTGTTCCCGACGCTGATCGCGCTCGGCTTTGCAGTCTACGTCATCTTCCTCAACTTCCGCGGCGCCAGCTCGGCCGCCAAGCTCCAGGCCTTCCTGACCAAGGCCCTGCTCTGCGGCATGCTGCTCGCCATGGGCGTCTCGCTGTTCACCGGCTCGCCGGACAACGCCATGCCCGTGTTCTCCCAGGTCACCGGCGCTGGCGGCGGCAAGGCCGCTACCGAGAGCACCAGCCTGTTTGCCGGCATCGTGTCGGTCCTGGTTCTGACCCCGTTCTTCTACGCCGGCTTCGACACCATTCCTCAGCAGGCTGAGGAAGCAGCCGAGGGCCTCAACTGGAACAAGTTCGGCAAGATCATCTCCCTGGCCCTGCTGGCCGCCGGCGGTTTCTACATGGTCTGCATCTACTCGTTCGGTACCATTCTCGACTGGCATGAGTTTGTTAAGAGCCCGGTTCCCGCGCTTGCCTGTCTCAAGGGCATCAACATGCTCCTGTACCTGGCCATGCTCGTCATCGCCACGCTTGGACCCATGGGCCCGATGAACTCCTTCTACGGCGCAACGAGCCGCATCATGCTCGCCATGGGCCGCAAGGGCCAGCTGCCCGAGAAGTTCGCCGAGGTCGACCCCAAGTCCGGCGCTCCCAAGCTCGCCTGCGTTGTTCTGGGCGTCATCACCGTCGTCGGTCCGTTCCTGGGCAAGAACATGCTTATCCCTCTGACCAACGTGTCGGCTCTCGCCTTCATCTTCTCCTGCGGCATGGTCGCCCTCGCCTGCCTGCGCATGCGCTTCACCGAGCCCGACCTGCCTCGTCCCTACGAGGTGCCCGGTGGCAAGTTTGGCATCTCCCTCGCTATCGCTGCCTGCGCCATCATCATCGGCCTGCTTGTGATTCCGTTCTCTCCCGCCTCCCTCAACATGGTGGAGTGGAGCATCGTGATCGGCTGGTTGGCTATTGGCCTGGCCCTCATGGCTTTCACCAATTCCCGCAAAAAGTAACGCCGAGCCGGGGCGGATCAGGTGCGCGGGACCCTCTCTTCCGCGCGCCGAACCCGGCGCCACTTGGGTAGCTTTGTGAGGCCTTAACCCAACACGGCCTCGCCCACTATATGGATCCATAAGGAGGAACCATGTCCACTAAGTATGCAATCGTTGGCGGCAAGCTCATCGACGGTACCGGTGCCGAGCCGGTCGAGAACTCCCTCGTTCTCGTCGACGACAACGGCAAGATCGAGTACGCCGGCGCCATGCAGGACCTTCCCGAGGGCGTTGAGGTCATCGACGCCGCCGGCAAGACCGTCCTTCCCGGCCTGATCGACACCCACCTGCACTTCTCGGGCAACTTGACCGACGATGACACCGACTGGGTCATGCAGCCGCTTCTCGAGAAGCAGGCCGTCGCCGTCAAGCAGGCCTACGACTGCCTCACCCACGGCCACACACCCGTCTGCGAGAACGGCCGCTTTGGTATCCAGATCCGTGACTGCATCGACAAGGGCGTCTTCAAGGGCCCGCGCGTTCTGGCCACCGGCCTTG
Source organism: Collinsella aerofaciens (assembly GCA_905213725.1). Classification (GTDB taxonomy): domain Bacteria; phylum Actinomycetota; class Coriobacteriia; order Coriobacteriales; family Coriobacteriaceae; genus Collinsella; species Collinsella aerofaciens_BZ. The sequence goes on along the minus strand of CAJMJM010000074.1, from coordinate 2,778 downwards.
GCTTCTGCCGCGTTGCCGGCCACGGCGACTCCCACCACTGCAGCCAGGAGCTCAACAAGGAATCGCACCCCTGGGGCGATCAGGTCGACGGTCCTTGGGATCTGCGCAAGGCCGTCCGTCGTCGCCTGCGCGAGAACCCCGATGCCATCAAGATCTGGGCTACCGGTGGCGGCATCTGGCGCTGGGACTCCGGCCGCGACCAGCACTACTGCTCCGAGGAGATTCAGGCTGTGGTCGAAGAGGCCAAGATGGTCGGCATCCCCGTGTGGAGCCACTGCTACAACAACCACGCCGCTGCCTACGATTCCGTCCGCTTTGGCTGCGAGCAGCTGAACCACGGCTTCGATATCGATGAGCGCACCATGGACCTCATGGCCGAGCAGGGCACCTTCTTCACCCCGACGATCGCCTTCCTGCCCACCTGGTACGCCACCTATCCGCCCGTCTACGTCCCCGAGCTGCACGACAAGTACGAGGGCACCCTGGTCGAGAAGGAGCTGCAGCGCAACTACGACTGCCTGCGCGAGGCCAAGAAGCGCGGCGTCGTCATGACGATCGGCTCCGATTCCTTCTCCTTCGTCACCCCGTACGGCATCTGCTCCATCGAGGAGATGTACGAGTTCGTCGACAAGATCGGCTTCACCCCGGTCGAGACCATCACCTGTGCCACCCTCAACGGTGCCAAGATGTGCCACATCGAGGACGAGACCGGGTCCATCGAGGCCGGCAAGTGCGCCGACCTGCTGGTCGTCAACGGTGACGTCGCCGCCGACATCCACGTGCTCAACACCGACAACATGGACGTCATCATGAAGGACGGCTGGATTGTCGAGGGCGGCACCTTCGGCGAGGCAAACAAGTACAGCGCCTAAGCTACCGTTCATCGATGGCTTGATGTAAAACACAGTATTTGATTGCATAATGCAATGGAGAGGGTCGCTTGCGGCCCTCTTTATTGCTATGGGGTGCGTCGGTAAGAAGGAGATGACGGTGGATCTCAATAGGCTGATTCTGGGCAAGAGCTACAACTCTACCAAGGTCTTTCGTACCGCTCAGCATGTGGTTCAAGCCATCTTGCTCGGTATTGTCGTTCCGCTGCTTATCCTGCTGCTCATCTGGGATCTAACCGATAATCCCAATCCCGTTCCGGCCGTTGTCGTCATTGCCGGCTTGGTCATGCTGTGCTTCTTCTTCTCGTACGTCTTTGTCGTTCCCGACGACCTCACATCGAGCGCAACCGACCGCACGCTCGCCATCGCTTCAAAAATATTCGCCTACACGTCGCGCGGCCTTACGCCCGAAGCTGCCCTAGGCGCCTCTAAGATCATCCTGTCCGAAACTATCGCCTCTGCCATTTGCTTTACCGACGGCAAGCAGGTGCTGGCAAGCTGGGGCGAGGACTCGGCAAAGTGCCCTGCCGGCACCCCGGTGGTGCTCAAGACCACGCTCAACGTGATTGAGACGGGCGAGCAGAGCGTGTTTTCGCGTGACGCCTCCAATGAGACGGGCGGCTATTTTCCCCGCCTGCGCGCCGGCATTGTCGCGCCGCTTACCGTGCGCGGGCATTGCGTGGGCACACTCGAGCTGTATTACCCCCGCCTGAGCAGCATCGATATGCGCCAGACGGCCCTTGCCTCGGGCTTTGCCGATCTAATTTCCACGCAGCTCGCTAGCTTTGAGCTCGAGCGCCAGGACGAGCTCACGGCCCGCGTTGAGCTTCGCGCCCTGCAGTCGCAGGTCGATCCTCATTTTCTGTTTAACACCATCAGCACCATCGTGTCGCTCGTGCGTACCGAGCCGGACAAGGCCAGGTCGCTGCTGATCGACTTTTCCAACTACTATCGTCAGACGCTTTCTGACTCCGATACGCTCACCACGCTCGAGCACGAGGTGGAACAGGGCACTCGTTATATCAATCTTATGCAGGCCCGGTATGGCGACGGCCGTCTGCGCGTTTCGGTCGACATCGACTTTGAGGTGCGCGACAGCCTGGTGCCGCCGTTTATCTTGCAGCCGCTGCTCGAAAACTGCATCAAGCACGCACAGCGCGAGACCGAGCCGCTTTCTATTCGTGTTAGGGCTTTCGAGACCGATGACGGCTTGGAGATCATCGTCGAAGACGACGGCATCGGGATGAGCGAAGAAGTCTGCGCGCATCTGTTTGAGCAGCATCGCCGAGAGGAGCCCGAGAGCATTACCGCCGACGGCTCCATCAAGCGAGGTTGCGGCCTGGCGCTCTTCAACGTGCTTCAGCGCATCCATTTCTTTTACGGAGAAGATTCTGGCATGCGCGTGAAGTCCCAGGAGGGCGTGGGAACACAGGTCATCGTTGAGTTGAACGGCGAGCCGCATGAGCCGGCGCCGCTAACGGTGTAGCACGCGGTTGGATTGAGAGAAAAAGAGGGGAAGCGCATATGTCCGAAGGCTGGAACATCTTGGTGGTTGATGACGAGCCTCCCATTAGAGCTGAGCTACGCTATCTGTTGGAAAAGGATACGCGTGTTGGTCAGATTGCCGAGGCGGGCAATGTCACCGAAGCCGTGGAGTCGATTCTGTCGAACAAGCCCGACGTGCTGTTTTTAGACATTACCATGCACGGTCGCTCGGGAATTGAGCTTGACGAGACGCTGCAGAACCTAAAGACGCCGCCGGTCGTGGTGTTTGTGACGGCATTTGCCGAGTATGCGGCTGATGCCTATAACCTCGATGCTGTCGATTACATCGTCAAACCGGTCGAGGATGCCCGCTTGTCAAAGGCGCTCGACAAGCTCGAGGTCG
>CAJMJM010000073.1 GCA_905213725.1 Collinsella aerofaciens | reverse complement strand
CCGCCCGCGCGTCCGCCCCGGCCCCGGCCCCGGAACCGCTCGAGGGCGAGAGGCTTGAGGCGGTCAGGCTGGCCGCGCACGAGGTCATAAGGGAGGTCCTTGACCGCCACGGCGTGGCGGAATAGCCTTAGGCGCAGGGGGCGCTGACGCGGCCCTCCCTCTTACACCACAAAAATTCACGCCATCTCATCGGGAAACTGCATCCCATTCCAAAGGCAAATTCCGGGACGCATTTTTCGAAAGCCTGCCCATCCGGAAAGCCCGTCCCACTTTGGACGCATCCGGGCACGGAACCATCGACCTATCAGGCCTCCCATCAATAAAGAGGCGTCCTCCCGGACGGCGGGGCACGAAGTTCATCGCGAGTTCCGCACGCAAAGAAGGCCACTTAATGTGGCCTTCGTCTTGCGCAGGACTGTAGAGCAGGGAACTTCGTGCCCGCCGCCCGGGGGGCGTTGCGTTTAGAAGATGGATCCAATGTGCTCTCCGTGCGAGCAGGACTGTAGAGCAGGAAACCTAATATTCCGCCGCCGGGCGGGCGAAACATTTTGAAGATGGACCTAGCGTTTATTCCTTCGGGACAAGATCAGCGCAGCCATGAAAGCGATAATCGCTAGCGTTAGCAGCGTCAAAAGCAGAGCGAGCGAGTTGTCGCCCGTCGCAGCCAGGCCAAACAGGCTGGGCTTTTTGGAGCCAGCGGGCTGCGCAGGAATTGTTTCGCCATCGTCCTCGGCGGTGATCTCCCAGCGGACGGTCTTGCTTGCGTCGGCAAGCTCGTTACCCACCGACGTCGGGACACTCAGCTGCAGATTGAGCACCGTGCTGCCATCGCTCGTGAACGTGGCGACCTGCGTGGGATAGGCGAACACGCTGCCCGGCGTTCCCGTCTGGAGCCAACCGTCAGACGCATCGCCAGCCGACGCCGTTAAGGTAATGGGCGACAGCAGGTGTGCCGTCTCGTGATTGACAACGGCCCGCACAAACACGCGTACCTGGGATTTTACGCCCGTGGCACGAACCTCGATCTGCTGCTCGCGCGCATCGCCGGGCATTAGATCTTTAAAGGCGGGAAACAGATCGGGCTCCCCCGAGGAGCCCGTCGCCCCCGTTACCGTCAGCTGGCGCGCATTTCCGTCATAGGCAATCGCGGGAGCATCGGCAAACGCGCGGGCGGGAACGGCGAGCGCGACCACGCAGAGAATGGCCGCGACCATGCAACGCAAGGAGCGCGCAACGCCTTTGCGAATCGGGAACGCCATACTTACGCACCTCCGTGCGGCGGCACCAGCACGCCATCTTTGACCGTACAGTTCCATGCCTCGGTGACCGCATCGTCGGGCGTGGACTGAATCGCCTGGGTCGAAATGTCGACGACTAGGTTTTTACCATCTGCCTTCTTCTCGGACACGCTCTTGATGAGCACGCCCGTCTTGTCGAGCGGCTTAACAGAAGACGTCCAGTAGTAGAACCCGTCGCTCGCAAGAACCCAAGACGAAGGTCTGTTAGTGGCGGAGGCATCGCCTTTATCGCCCCACTCAATGGTGTAGTCGGTGCCGGCAACCGGCTCATCCCACAGGCGCGCGCCATCCTTATCCTGCCAGTAGATATCCACCGCGACACGCAGGTATGCCGGAGCCGAGCCCGTGTTTTTTACCGAGACATCCCTTTTCACGTTGTCCTTGAGCGTCTCGTCCACCGAAGGCGCCACCGAGCCAAAGCCAAACTCGTTGACCAGCACGCCCGTAACCGAAAGCCACGCAAAGGTGCCGACGACGCCGGCCAAAAGGAGGACGCCGACAAGGAGGGCAACGATCCGCTTGCGCTTAGTCATCCTTGTCCTCCCCCCACAGCGTGCCGTTTTCCCAAACATTCTTGGCACGAGAGCCGCCATCGACCCATTTGTCCTTCGCGCGCGTGTTGACGCACGTCACCACCGCATCGCCCGCGCTCGAAGCAGACGAAATCGTCAGCTCGGCAGATTTACCGGGCGCCTTGCCCGGCGTGCTCAGCTCGCCCTCGTAGCGCCATGCCCAATTCGTGTCTTCCTCGACGGTATAGATGCCCGTCGGCGCGGCAAATTGCACGCTGCCGACATACCAGGTCTCGCCGTCTTCGTCGCGCCTCTCGCTAACTTTCACCTCGACCATGCGCGTCTCGGCAGGAGAATCCTCCGACGCCTTTCGCGTTACCTTAAAGCGGAACGTCTGTCCCATGGCGCTGGCGTCGGTGGTCTTTTTGACGATCGTCAGCGCATGAGTCTGGGCAAAGTTGAACACGGCATTACCGGGATCTTGCTCGCCTTCGCCTGTCTTCTTGGACTCCAGACGGTTGGCCAAGTCGAACGAACCGTTACCCGAGCCCAAGCTGTAGAGCGAGACATACTGGTCGTTAACGGGTTCCTCCGCCATGGACGCACCAGGACCGTAGCTCGCCTGCTTAACGGTAACAGTCAGCTGCGTCCCCATAAACGGCTCGGCGAAGCAGACCTTAAACGGCGCCTTGTCGGCACCGTCATCGACGGTGTTGGCGGCGGCGGGATCGAGCAGCCATTTAAGCTGCGCGGTCATAGTTACGGGGTTCGCGGGATCAGACGTATCGTTGGCCACCACGCGATACGTCACGGGATATAGGTCCATGTCTCCCGTGACCGGCTCGCCCTTAAACTCATTCCAAGACTTCGGAGCGCCAACGGCAGGCACATATCGCCACTCCAGGAAGAGCTCGCGTACGTCACCGCTGGCCGCCTGTTCATCGAGCAGCGCGACGATCTTGGAGTGGGCGTCCGGGTCGTATGCCACGGACTTTTTCTCCATCTCGGGATTGCCGTTTTTGTCATAGACCGGGTTGCCGCTCTCATCCACCTTGGGAACATCGACGTTATGGACAAAGCCGGCGCCCGTCGCTCGCTCGCCGTCCGAGTCGACCGTCGCCGTAAAGATGACCGCCCCGTCGACGCTGTGATAGCGCACCTTATACGGCGTGACCTTGTACACCGCGGTGTAGGTCACGCTCTCAAAGGGCTCGCTGCCCTCGAGGGGATACTTCTCGTCATCGGTCAACAGGGTGTATTTGCCATCGGGTTCATAGTCGCGCGACCAGCCGACAAAGTCGTACTTGGTGCCATCCTTGTCGACAACCTCAGCTGTAGCTCTTACTTCCAGCGAAATTTGATCGCCAGAGTCTGTGCGCGAAAGAGAACGCACGGAATCGGGGTCATCCAGATTGGCATCGATATTCGATTGGACTTTTACCGCGCTGGGACGGTAAACCGGGTACAGCTCCATGGGGGCCTTGACCACAGTGTTTTTATCCACCATGGGAAGACCGTCCGACCAAACGACATAGCCGCTACCAGCAGCCGGCTTGGTTTCCGTCCAACCCGCGAACACGTTGTATGCGCTCGTCGCGGCATCGATGTCTCCAACGTTATACGTCGGCAGCGGCATGCCATCCTTAAGGCTGCCGAGCGTATTGCCCTCCTGCGCGAGCTTGCCATCGATATCGGTGTCGTTCAGGTGATACACCACCGCAATGGGCGTGTAGTAGGCCACAAACGTGTAAGGCTTGCCCGGCTCCACCGGATAGGTATACGAGTTATTGCCGTCAGATTCGAGCTCCTTGACCTCACCGTTCGGGAGTTCGATTTCGACCTTATTCAGCTTGTATAACTCGCCGCCTGACTTGTATACCGTCGTTTCGATATCAGGAGTCACCGTTGCCGTGGCGGGATCGGTGTCCGCATTGAGATTAGGGGTGATGTCATACCTAGGAACATTCACCTCGGAAGTGCCATTAAAACCGGCGCGGTGCAGGTTGGTGGTGTAGTTGACGTCGTACTTCGCGTAGACGGGATAGGCATCCTGCCACTGGGTGACCTTGGAGTCAGGTGTCGCCAAGTATGGCGCCGCCTTCTCCGGATCACTCGTCACATAGGGGTCGCCGGCAACATCATAGATATATTTCCAGACGGGAGAATTCTGCTGGACCTCGGCGGTCGAAATCCAGCCCAGGAACTTATAGCCCGGCACAGCCATCTCCGCATCGGTCGGGGAAGCTTCGAGGGTCAGGGGGCTCTCATACGATCCCTTCTCACCATCTTCTGGCTTTTCTGCCACTTTAACCGACGTATTAACATGCGGGTAGTAATACGTGAACGTCGGATCAACCCCGTTCACCTTGGCCTGCAGCAAGTTACTCTCATAGCGCCGCGTGGCAGTCCTCACGACCTTATCGCCCTTGTTGTAGAAATTAACGTCCGTGGTAATCATCGCGCGAACGTAGTACTTCTTATCTGTACGCACCATGCTCTCGATGGGATTTTTCACATATGTCCAATATTCACCATCGCGCTCAAGCGTCCAGAAATTCAGGCGATAGCGATCATTCACCGGTTTGACCGTTACGTTCAGCGAAGCCGAAGTCCAAGTATCGCTTAGCGTTGCAGCGCCTGGAAAATCGGTATCGGCATAGAGGTTTTTCAGAGTATCGGCTCCCGTATCGTTTTTAACGTTGTGCGAGTACGCATTAAGGGGACTCACGACAAGGGTATTCGCCGTGAAGCGCGTGCCACACGTTTCGTCATACCTATCCTTTATACCGTGGTCAACATGCTCCGGACCCCAGTGGACGACGTTTTCACGCACGAAGGTACTACCGACGTTTTCCTCAAAGGGCGTTCGATAGCGATTCCAAACGGAACAAAGTAGCTTGCTGTCCGTAAACTCATGGTTGGTATAAGCCCGAACGTAATAATCCACCCGGTACTCAAAGCGGGCGATGTAGGTGTGTCGCACGGTTAGATCGACATCGGCAGGGAGTGTATAGCTGGGGTCGCGGCTTACGCGCACCTCTAGCGGGGCATCCTCGGTTCCCTTGTTTTCGTACCAACCCAAGAAGCGATAGCCATCGGGCAGCTTGCCGCCATCGGACAGAGGCTTATTGTCCTTATCTCGTACCTGCACGGTATAGGAGCTCGTTCCATTCTCGCCCGGCTGCACGTCCACATGAGTATTACCCACGCCAACGCGCTGGGTCACATCACCGAGTTCATCCTGCTCATTGCCTTCGAACACCGTCATGATGTTCGACACGTAGTCGCTGTACACGGGATAGAAGTCGGTTGGACGGACAACAGTGATCTCGCTACCCGCAGGATAAAAAGCTTCCTGATTTTTAAGCTCGGCTAACTGAGTCGAGGTGATGGCGGCATAGGCGCCGTTCATCCCCTCCTCGTTGCTGGGCTGTGTGGTCCAACCGATAAATGTCGCGGTAGGCTTCAAGTTGCCGCGATCCGCGGGGGCAGCGGGCGTCAAACACACGCCGTCGAGGTACCAATCAGTGGACATGTCGTTCGAAGCACCGGTTTTCCAATCAAGCGTCTCGCCCTTAACGTTATAGAACAGCACCTGCGCCTCGTACGAAGCGATAAACAGGTCATTGCCCTTAAAAGCCTTTGCCCCTTTCGCGTTATCGGCAGTATAGGTCGACGTTTTGTCGTGTGCCTCGCTCTTCTGGACCTGCTTGCCAGCAGCCACAGCATCGGCATCGGTCTTGCCGTCAAACCAGCTGTTGTCTTGTCCAATTCGATTCACTTGCACATCGGGCTCGCGGAACCAGCCCATAAAGCGGTAGCCGCCGTTCGCCTCGCTCAGCCCCTCAGGCTTTACTGAGGTATCCTGCTTAAACTTCACCGAAGTATCGCCCTGGGCCAAGCCCTGAGCCGTTCCGGCCAGCACGGCACTCACGGCAAAGGTGTACGGATCCGAGGTCGTCTGATCAATACCGAGTTTGGTCGCCTCGATTGTCGCGGTGCCCGCGCCGGGAAAATCGATCGTCGCCTTAACGCTCTGGCCATGCACGGGGATATTCAGCCTGTAATCCATCGCCCACTCGTTGGCATGCGGACCGCCCAGGGTCTCATCGTTATCGGTCGAGCGCATGGTGCCGGCACAGAAGTCGTAGTCGTGCTCTTCCCATAGCTCACGCGTGGTGTAGCGCTCGTCATCCCACGGACCGTAGCTGCCACCCGCGGTAGTGCCGTCGCCGCCAAACGAGGGGATTTTCTTTTTGGCAGGGTTGCCCTGGCTGCTGCCGCTTAGGCTCACGCTCGGCTTAAAGTAGCACTCGTCGACCGTGGCGTCGCCCTTGTTGGCGCGCGCAGCAATACCGCCCAGGTTCACATCGTTTTGGATGATGGGAATCACGGCGATGGGGTTGTACTGGCGCGAGCTCAAATCGCCGGCGAAATGGCTGCGAGTGATCTCATTACCGCTCTTGGACAAGACGCGGCCTGCAAGACCGCCCGTCCAAGCGCGCGTTACGGAGACAACGCCCACGTAAGAAGCAGCATAGCTATAGCATTTCGCCGTTGAAAAGCAGTCAATGACTTTAGCGCCTTCCGCCATGCAGCCCACAAAACCAGAGGCGTACACGTTGTTGCCGCCCAGGGCGCCAATGGCCACATCGTATTTATTGGTAACGTCGGTCATGCCCTTCTCGGCAATCGAGCCATCCTCGTTGCGCGTAGGCGTCACGCGGCAATACTCGATGGTCGAGTTCTTAACGTAGCCGGCAAACGCCGCCATGTACAGGCCCTCGCCACCGATTGCCTGTACGCCCGAAGTCGTGTTGTTGACGGCGCGGCCACCACGGACCTCGCAGTTGTAGAGGGTGCAACCGTCGAGCTCGCCGGCAATCAGGCCTCCCTCAAAGCCCGCGTTGGTAATCACATTGAGCATGTTGTTGGCACACGTAACGTGCAGGGTGCTCTCCATGACCATAACGTTTTCGAAGTGGGTGTTGATCGCCCTGCCCACGATAATGCCGCCGCGGAAGTCAGCCCAGATGTTGGCATCCTTGACCAGGAAGTTCTTGATGGTGGCGCCATCGGTCTCGGCAAAAAAGCCCGTATCGCGCTCGGGATCCAAGACCTTATTCTCGTAGTTCAGGCCCTTCACGGTATGGTTTTGACCGTCAAAGACGCCCTTAAAGGGATGTTCTTTGTTGCCAAAGGAGAGGTGCTTGACCGTATCCTCAACAATGGCGTTCATATCATCATCGTTAAGAACGATATCGTTATCGAGATAGACGCGCCACTGCGACGTGTAGCGCTGTCGCGACAGCGCGACACACACCAGGTAGTCGTTCCAGTTTGTGATATGGAATTCGGTCTTGTCCTCAGGCACATCCTCGGCATACGCTGCCGCCGGCAGCACCATAACGCAGCAAAGGGCAATCGCCGCGACGGCAATCAGCCTGTTGAGCACACCTCGGTTCACGATCTTAATCTTCATGGGCTAGTTCGCCTCCGGCCAGCCCGCGACGTCAAGCACGTCGAGGACAGAATCGTTTGTCTGCTGGTTTTTGGCCTGCACGGCCTGAACGTCGATATCGAGTTTGAATGAGCCGCCGCGCGCGGCATCGTGGTAGTCGCCCACAAATCGCAGCGAGTCCATAAGGCTCTCCGTCATGACGCCGGGATCGAGCACACCCCCGCGTCCGGCAAGGCCGCGATAGTAAAACCACCCATCGCCACCATCGACCCACGGGGAGCCATCGCCCGCGCTCACGTTAAAGGCGACGTTGTCCGAGGCATCCGCGGTCGAGCCGTCAGACGCCACCGACGTCATGCGCAGACGGGCGCGAACATACTCGGGCTGTGCGCCGGCATTCTCCACGCGCACGATGCGGCTAATGTCAGAGCCCGTGGCCTTGGTGTCGGGATAGTCCCCGTGCTCGTTGGCCTCAAACGGAATCTCTTCGCCTTGCTCGTTTAGGGTGTATTCGCAGACTCGTACCTTCACGCTGCCAAACGATAGGACGTTGTTCGCCGGAACCATATCAACGGTAAAAGCCAGCGTGCCGCACAGGCACGCCAGGGCCAACAGCGCCATCGCGGCAAGCGCCAAGGTGCGTTTCTGATTGTCGGAAAGATTGTTGAGCATTACGTTCGCCAATCGTCGATCAAAGGGGGACCGAGCTCCCGACCCGAAAATGGGGATGGGGAGCGGGCCGGGATCTCGGTGGGGGGATGGGATTACTTCAGGCCGCTAGCCCAATCCGTGGCAGCAGTCAAGGCAGACGCAGACGAACCCTCAGCGGTATTGTCTGCTGCGTAAATGAAGCAGTTGACATCCATCGTGGCAGGATTGGCGAAATCCTTTTGCTCGGTGTCCTTGGGCGTAGTCACCTGGCTGAACAGCTCGCCAGTCCACTTATCCTCAGTCTTGCTGGCAATAAGCGGGGTAGCCTCGGTTCCTTCGCCAACATAAACGAAAAGGCCACCGAGATAATGAGTCGGCTCGCCCTCAACGGCGGTCGCATCAACGGCCTTCCAGCCAGAGTTAATGGTGAAGTAAGTCGTCTTGGAATCAGCGGTCCCGGCAGGCGCCGTCTTGTTGTTCACGAAAACGTACACATATGCATCCTCGGATCCCTTGCCGATACCGACATTAGGATTCTTGGGTACAGACACGCCAGGGGCGAGCTTAGAGTCCTTAACCCATTTGGTCTCGGTCAGGTTGCCGTTGACCTTAGTGTTATCATCCGGAAGCGGCTGATTCGGATGGTCGGGATCGGTAGTGGGCTTGTTGATGCCCGCAGTGGTGAAGTTGTTGGTCAGGCTCGACTGCGCCGTCAGCCAGGCGTAGGTGCCCACGCCGGCAGCCAGTACCAGCAGCAGCAAGGCGGCAATGATGCCGTAGCGCTTTTTCCTCTTGTTCTCCATCGTTCTCTTCCTTTCGAGAATCGTTTTCCCCGGCAACGGCCCTTGCCGTTGCCGACACCTCTCCCCTGCCGCTATGGACGCCGCCCCCTCGCATGCGCGCGAGCATGCTTGTCCGCAGGCTCGTCGGAAACCATCCGATCGAGCACTATCGACGCCGCGACCAGCAGCGCCAGAACGGCCACCACAACAAGCAAACCGGGCATCGTCGTGCAATATGCGTTAACGAAGCCCAGGTAAGGGACACAAAAAGAAACGACGCCGATCACGCGTGAAAAAGGCGTCTGCTCGGCGTCGTGCACGATGGTTCCATCTGCATTTTTGTTTGCGATTCCCTGCGTGCTGATCGTCTGCGCCACAGGGTCGACCTCGTACACCTGGTGGGTCACTACGGCGCCGTCCGACCGGTAAAAAGTTGCATTGTCGCCCACGGCGATATTCGTTGGGTCAACCTGGTGAACAAACACCATGGAGCCGACGGGAAGCTCGGGTTCCATAGATCCCGAGAGCACGGCAAAGGGCATGTAACCAAATGCGCGGGGAGCAAAAGAAACAACGGCAAGGGCTATGACAAGCGCAAGCGCCATGCCGCTAAGAAGTGAAATAAATCGTCTGAATCCGCGCGTTGCCAACGTGATTATTTCATCCCCATCGAGGCTATATTCGATCCCATCAAGGATTAGCCACTTTTCTAAGACGTTTAATAGATGAGTTCGAAAAAGCCAATCTGAA
>CAJMJM010000072.1 GCA_905213725.1 Collinsella aerofaciens | reverse complement strand
ATTGACGGCCGCGATGGCGATGCCGAGATCACTATGGACGAAATGGCCCGACAGCGCGGAACGATTAACTACGAGGTCGCCTGCGGCTTTGGCATGCGTCTCGACAAGGTCTACGTGTAGGAGCCGCTATGGGCGTCATGCACATCCCCGGCCATACCCATCAGGCACCACGTGAGGTCGCACTCGAGGAAATTGAGGCCGTTCTGGGCGATTGTCACCTCTGCCAGCTCTACCAGTCGCGTCACAATATCGTGTTTGGCGTGGGAAACCCCCGCGCTCGTGTGATGTTTATTGGCGAGGCGCCGGGCCGCAATGAGGATTTGCAGGGCGAGCCCTTTGTGGGGGCGGCAGGCGAGGACCTCAACGGCATTTTGTCGCTGGCGGGGCTCAAACGCGAAGACGTCTACATTGCCAACGTGCTTAAGTGCCGCCCGCCGGGAAACCGCAATCCACGTTCCGAGGAAGTGCTGGCTTGCTCGCCGTTTTTGCGTGAGCAGATTCGAAGCATCTGGCCCGATATTATCGTGACGCTCGGCAACCCCGCGACGCACTTTGTGCTTAAGACCGAGATTGGCATTACTAAGCTGCGCGGCAGGTTCCACCAGATGGGGCATTTTGTAGTAATGCCCACGTTCCATCCGGCAGCAGCGCTACGCAATCCGGCGTGGCAGGAACTGCTGGAGGAAGACTTTAAGATGCTGGGCGACTATCTGGAGCGACATCCCGCACCAGAGGACGCCTCGGAATAATAAGGAGCATATATGTCCCTGGAGCGCCTGGGGGTAGGTACTTACAAAACGACTTGCGCTGCCGATACGGAGTACTTTGGCGAGCTAATTGCACCGTGCCTTGAGGACGGCGATGTGCTCATCCTGACCGGTGGCCTGGGGGTGGGCAAAACTCACTTTACCAAGGGCGTCTCGCGCGGGCTGGGCGATGAGCATATGGTTACGAGCCCTACGTTTGCGCTCATGGCCGTTCACGATCAAGGCCGTATTCCGCTGTTTCACTTTGATCTATACCGTCTGGAGCATGCCTACGAGCTCGAGGATACGGGCATTTTCGATGTGCTGGGCTATGAGGGTGCTTGCCTGCTGGAATGGGGCGAACAATTCCAAGACGAGCTGACGGATGAGTATCTTTCGGTGACGCTCAAGCGTGATGAGGGCGACAGTGATGTGCGAACGATAACGCTCGAGGCGCACGGTGACCGCGCAATGGAGCTTTCCCATTTGATTGATAAGGCTGTACAAGATGAGCTTGCATAACGACAACGCGCTGGTGGTGGCGCTCGATACCTCGACCGACATGCTTGCCTGCGCGGCAAGCTGGATTGATGGGCAGACGGGCGAGACGAAGCTCGTGAGTGGCGACCACATGTGTCGCCGTCACGCCAACGTTGAGCTCGTGAATACCGTTGATGGCGTGCTGGCTCAAGTCGGTCTGGATCGCAGCGATGTTGGTTGCTACGTGGTCGGCCGCGGCCCGGGGTCGTTTACGGGTGTGCGCATCGGCATCTCCACTGCCAAGGGCCTCGCGCGCGGTGCCAATGTTCCGCTGCTGGGCGTGTCGACGCTCGACGCTTGCGCTTGGACGGCGTGGAAGGCTGGCGTGCGCGGCAAGCTTGGTATCTTGGCCGATGCCATGCGCGGTGAGGTATATCCGGCACTATATATGCTGGGCGATGAGGGTCCCGAGCGTCAATTTGAGCGCGAACACGTGGTCAAGGCCGCCGTGGCGCTCGATGAGTGGCGTCAAGCCGCGGACTGGGACCAGGTTCAGCTGACTGGCGACGGTCTCGTGCGCTATGGCAAGTTGCTGGGCGAGGATGAGGCCGCTCGCTGCGTAGAGCGCGGCTTGTGGTGGCCTTCGGGCGAGGGCCTCCTCCTTGCACATGCCGCGGGTGACGGCGACCCGGCCCGCGTCCTACCGATCTATACGCGCCTTTCTGACGCCGAGGAAAACGAGCGCAAACGCCTCGGTCTTGCCGAGAGCGCGCAGGGCGAAATTACGGGCGTCGCCGATGAGCTCGCCGGTCGCCATCTGCAATTCCGCCCCATGGGTGCGGCGGATGCCGAGGGCGCGAGCGCGCTGGAGGCTGCCTGCTTTGAAGGCGCTGGGCACGAGGCGTGGACGCCGGGCATGTTCTTGTCCGAGCTGGGCGAGGATGTTGCGGCGCCGCGCAGCTGGTGGGTGGCGCACGACGACGGTCAGCTGCTGGGGCTTGCCGGCGGCATGGTCGTAGACGGTGACGTGCAGATTCTGGATGTTGCCGTCGACCCGAAGCATCGCCGCGGGGGTATTGCCCGCAAGTTGCTGTCGCACGTGAGCTACGATGCCCAGATGCTCGGCTGCACCACGGCTTCGCTCGAGGTCGAGGACGGCAATGAGGGCGCTATTGCGCTCTATGCCTCCCTGGGCTTTACCGAGGCGGGCTGTCGCCGCGGTTACTACGGTGTTGGCAAAGATGCCATCGTCATGACGGCGCCGCTGCCCTTGGTGCTCCCGGTCGACAACGCTTCGCCCGAGCCGACGGCGGCTGAGCAGCGTGTATGGCCGCTACCTGCACCCGAGCGCACCGTCGAGGAACGCGCCGAAATTGAGCGCCGCCACCTAGTGCTCGCTATCGAGAGTTCCTGCGACGAGACGGCCGTGGCGATAATCGATGCAGATGGCAATATGCTGGCCAACCAGGTGTCGACACAGATTGATTTTCACGCCCGCTTTGGCGGCGTGGTGCCCGAGATCGCCTCGCGCAAGCACGTTGAGGTGATTGTGAGTGTCGTGGATGCGGCGCTCGAGGATGCCGCAGCATCGCTGGGCCTTACGGGCGGAGCCATTGCACCAAGTGAGCTTGCCGCCGTGGGCGTGACGCAGGGTCCGGGCCTGGTGGGCGCGCTCGTGGTTGGCGTCGCCTTCGCCAAGGGCTTTGCCTACGCTGCTGGCAAGCCGCTCGTGTGCGTCAACCATCTGGAGGGGCACCTGTTTGCCAACCTGCTGGCGCAGCCCGACCTCAAGCCGCCGTTCATCTTCACGCTTGTCTCGGGCGGGCACACCATGCTCGTGCACGTGAAGGCAGGGGGCGACTACGAGGTGCTCGGTGAGACACTCGACGATGCTGTGGGCGAGGCCTGCGACAAGGCAGCCAAGGCGTTGGGTCTGGGCTATCCCGGTGGCCCCATCATTTCCAAGCTGGCCGAGACGGGCAACCCCAAGGCGATCGATTTCCCCCGTGCGCTTAACAGCAGGGGGGACTACCGCTTCTCGCTTTCGGGCCTCAAGACGGCTGTGACGCTCTACATTGAACAGGAGACCAAGGCCGGGCGCACGATTCACCTGCCCGATCTGGCAGCTTCGTTTGAGGCGGCTGTCTTTGACGTGCAGTACAAGAAGGCCAAAAACGCACTGCACGCTACCGGATGCAAGGAATACTGCATCGGTGGCGGCGTCTCGGCCAACCCGCATCTGCGCGAGATGATGATCAAGAAGCTTGGGCGTCAGGGGATTCGCGTAACGGTGCCGCCCTTGTCTGCCTGTACCGATAACGCAGCCATGATCGCGGAGGTCGCTCGCCGTAAATTCGACCGAGGTGAAATCTCGCCGTTCGATGTCGACGCCGATCCGAACATGACGCTGTAGCTGGTACGGCGCGGTCCCCGGACGGAGGGGCCGGATATAAGGTTTCCTGCTCTACAGTCCTGCGCAAGACGAAGGCCACATTAAGTGGCCTTCTTTGCGTGCGGAACTCGCGATAAACCTTATATCCGGCCCCTCCGTCCGGGGACCTTTCTGTATCGATATAGCTTCTGGGCTGGTTTGGCGCCGACAACGTCCAGCAAGGTTAACAAGCCAGCGTCGAATTTCCGGCGTTCTTTAGCTGAAAGAAAAAGCTGGCGTGCGGAGCTTTGCTCCGCATTTGGGATGAGAGCCCCTCGGGAGCGGGCGGGCGTATACAAGGTTTATCGCGAGTTCCGCACGAGCCGGAGAGCACTTAATGTGCTCTCCGTGCGAGCAGGACTGTCCGAGCAGGCGACCAAAGCCCCCGGCGCGCCCGCCTAGCCGGATGTACGGGTTTTCCAGGTGCGGCAGATCGGCCTGAAAGAGGAGGGCATAGACCTTGAGGTCATGCCCGACGATTGAAGGCCGAGGTGCCGTGCCTGGGAAAGCCGCCTAGGTCAGTTTCACTATAGGCGCGAAGCCCTTCATTAGCTTTTTGGTCTGGCCGGTCTTTTCGAACTGGACCTCGATCATGTCTCCGGCGACCGAGATCACGGTACCCGTACCAAAGGTCTTGTGGCTCACGGTATCGCCCGCGGCAAAGTCCTGCGATGCGCTGGCGCGATCGACCTTGCGCTCCACCGTCGGCGACACCTTGGACGACGGCTTTTTGGCTCGCGGCGCGCCCGAACCAAAGGTCGAGGCAACACGGCCGGCATCGGGCGAGACCCCACGATGGCGTTCGGCCCCGTAGCTGCTGCCGCCAAAGAAATCGTCAAAGCTCGATCCGCCGCGCGAACCGGAACCGCCGGTCGAGCGCGTATGCGAGCCGAACACCTTGCCGCCATACATATCCGAGCCCATGCCCGAGCCAAAGGTGCCGTGACGGTCGCCGCGCTTCTCCCAGCCCGTGCCTTCAAAGCCGGCAGAACCGATACCGCTAAACTCGATATCCTCAAACGGAATCTCGTTGAGGAAGCGCGAACGCGGGTTGGCAGAGGTCGAGCCGTAGGTGCGACGCGTGGCCGCATAGGTCAAGAACAGGCGCTTACGGGCGCGCGTGATGGCGACGTAGGCCAGACGACGCTCCTCCTCGAGCTTACCCGGGTCATCGCTGCCGCCAAAGTCGTGCACGTGCGGGAAGATACCCTCCTCCATGCCGGCCACGAACACCGCCGGGAACTCCAGGCCCTTGGCGGAGTGGATGGTCATCATGGTAATGGCATGCGTCTCGCCGGCTAGGGAATCCAAGTCGGAGCGCAGGGCCAGCCACTCCATGAGCGCCGGCAGCGCCTTACAGGTGAGCGGACCGTAGGTGCGCTCGATCTCGTCGGCATGCACGGCACCCGCCGGCATCTCCGTCGACGCGGCATATGCGTTGCCCGCGATGGCGGCGGCCAGAGCATCCTGCGGCGAGAGCGCCGGGGCGGCTAGGCTATCGAGCGGATTGGAACCTGCGGCATCGCGCGCGCCGACCAGCGCCTCAAACGAGGACGCGGGCGCGGACGGTCCCGGCTCGGGCGCAGGCGCGCTCACCACAACGGGCTCGGGCTCAGCGTCGGCAGGCACATCGGCAACGCCAGCCGCGCGCAGCTCTTCCAAGCTCTCAAGCGTACCCTCGATATCCTCGTGTGTCTCTTCAAATTCGGCCGCAACGCCCAGGAATTCCTGGATGTTCTCGGCGCGGCTCTCGGACTCCATGGTGCCCTCGGCGCGGAATGCCTGCAGCAGGCCCGTCTTGTCGACAATCATCTCGACGACGTCCTTGAGCTCGCCATCCATGCGACGGCCCTCGCGCACCAGCGACACAAAGCTCGACAGGCCATTGCGCACCTTGGCGCTAAACATGCCGGTTTCGGCGCACGCGATCTCACAAGCCTGGAAGAACGAGCAACGGTTGTCGCGCGCCAGCTGTTCGATCTTTTGGATCGAGGTGGAACCGATGCCGCGGCGCGGTGTGTTGATGACGCGCTTGACGCTCATCTCGTCGGCCGGGTTCACGATCATCTTGAGGTAAGCCATGACGTCGCGGATCTCGGCGCGGTCGAAGAATCGCGTGCCACCCACGATCTTGTAGGGCACGCCCGCACGCAGGAACATATCTTCGAGAATACGCGACTGGGCGTTGGTACGATAGAACACGGCGATATCGTCGTAGCTCGTGCCCTTGGAGTGCAGCTTCTCGATCTCGCCGGCAATCCAGCGGCCCTCGTCGCGCTCGTCGCTCGCCTGGAAGGCCTGGATCTTCTCGCCATCGCCCTCGGCCGTAAACAGGCGCTTGTCCTTGCGCTGCGAGTTATGGCGCACCACGGCGTTGTCGGCACTCAGGATATGACCAGTAGAGCGGTAGTTCTGCTCCAGCTTAACGGTCTTGCAGTCTTTAAAGTCCTTCTCAAAGTCCAGGATATTGGTGATGTCGGCACCACGCCAGCTATAAATGGACTGGTCGTCGTCGCCCACGACCATGAGGTTTTGGTACTTGGCGGCCAGCAGGTTGGCGATCTCGTACTGGACGTGGTTGGTGTCCTGATACTCGTCGACGCTAATGTAGCGGAAGCGCTCTTGGTACTTATCGAGCACCTCGGGGCGGGTGCGCAGCAGCTCGAGCGTGCGCACGAGCAGGTCATCAAAGTCCATCGCATTGGCAGCGCGTAGGCGGCGCTCCAGCTCCAAGTAGACCTGCGCGGCCTTTTTGTCGTTGGGGCTATCGGCACTCTTGAGCATGTCCTCGGGGCCGATCATGGCGTTTTTGGCCGAGCTGATCTTGCTGCGGATCATGTTGATGGGGAACTGCTTTTGCTCAATGCCGAGCGCCTGCATAATGTCACGCACCATGCGCTTTGAGTCATCGTCGTCGTAGATGGTGAACTGACCGGTGTAGCCCAGCAGGTCGGCGTCCTCGCGCAGCATGCGCACACACATGGCATGGAAGGTGCACACCCACATGCCGCGGGTACCGCTGGGAATGAGCGCCGCCAAACGCTCGCGCATCTCGGCCGCGGCCTTGTTGGTAAACGTAATGGCAAGAACCTGCCAAGGCTTAACGCCCAGGTCGCCGAGCATATGTGCAATGCGGAAGGTCAGGACGCGGGTCTTGCCCGAGCCGGCGCCGGCGAGCACCAGCAACGGGCCCTCGGTGGTCAGAACCGCCTCGCGCTGGGCGGGATTCAGGCTGTCGATGTCGACGAGCGGCTTGGCGGGTTTGGGTGCCAGCGCAGGAGCGTCGTAGATGTCGAGCGGGACGAGCTCGGGCTCCGGCGCTGCAGGGGCGGTGTATGCATCGAGCGGCACGGGTTCCGGCGCGGGCGGCACGGATACCGTGGCGTTCTTTTCCCAGGGCAAGGGCTGGGTCATGGGCGACTCCTCATCTGACGGACGGCGCGCCTGCGGGCGGCGCCATAGTTTGAGCCGTACCAGTATACCGAGCCGCGCGGACACCGACGCAAATCACACCACGACTCCGTGCGCCACCGTCAGGCCCACCCCAGCGGATTAGGCGCAATGGGGTCAGATTTGTCTGCACCAAGCTGGTGCAAAGTAACCTGACCCCATTGCGCCAATCACAGAGCCACCGATGTCACGGTAGCAGCAGCGAGCGGCGGCCAGAGCGAACAAATTGGCATGAAAAGAGGGCGGCATAGACCTTTTGGTCATGCCGCCCTCTTTGAATGACAAGTTGTCGCTCTGGCCGCCGCGCAGCGTCAACCAAGTTACAGGCCGAGCATAGGCTCCAGAACGAAGAAGTATGCGAGCACTACGACGCCCAGGATGATGCGGTAAACACCGAAGCACTTGAAGTCGTGACGGCGGACGAAGCCCATGAGCCACTTGATGGCGATGAGCGAAACCACAAAGGCCACAACGCAGCCCACGCCCAAGATAGCGACCTCGTTGGCGCCGAACGTGCCGCCCTTGATGAAGTATTTGACCAGCTTGAGTGCACTCGCGCCAAACATGACAGGGATGGCCAGGAAGAACGTAAACTTGGACGCCACCGAACGCGTACAGCCCAAAAGCAGGCCGCCGATGATGGTAGAACCGGAGCGAGACGTACCAGGCACCAGCGAAAGCACCTGGAAGCAGCCGATACCCAGCGCAGTCTTCCAGCTCAGGTCCTCGAGCGTGGCGATGGAGCCAAAGTCCAGATTCTCGTCATCGTCCTCATCCTCAGCGGTAGCCGCGGCGGGCGCCGCAAAGTGCGCACCGGCGGGACGTCCACCCGACACCACAGCACGCGAGCCAAACGAACCGGCAACGGCCATTTCCTCGCGCTTGCTCGCGCGCCAGTTCTCGATCACGATAAACAGCACGCCGTACACAATGAGCGCCAGCGCCACGACGGGAGCATTGTAGAAATGCTCCTCCATCCAGTCGTTAAGCGGCAGACCGATCGCCGCGGCGGGAATGCAGCCGAGCACAATCTTGCCCCACAGCACCCAGGTGTCGCGACGGCCCTCCTTGCCCTTGCTGGGCGAGAACGGATTGAGCTCATGGAAGAACAGCACACAGACGGCCAGAATGGCGCCGAGCTGAATCACGACCAGGAACATATTCCAGAACGTCTCGCTCACGTTCATCTTGACGAACTCGTCCACCAAGATCATGTGACCGGTCGACGAAACAGGCAGCCATTCGGTGATGCCCTCGACCAGGCCCATGAAGGCAGATTTTAGAAGCTCGATAATATCCAAAGGGACCCCCTCGTTAGACACCCGCCGATATTGTTCTGCGGACGGTGCGGGCGATGTCCCATTATCAACCGTTCGGGCGCGTCTACGCCTACCCTTACCAAAAAACTCGCCCGTTCACAGAATTGCGAGCGGTCAAACCCAAATCCTTGGGTATAACTGCAACAAGATAAAGTGTCCGGCGGCCAACGCGCCCGCGCCCGCCCGATGCACGAGCCCCGCGCCCGTGCGATAGACCAAGGAGGAAACCATGAACGAGGGCTACACCAAGGTATTTGTTTCACTCGACGGTACTGAGCAGCAGGATTTTGTGCTCGCACGCGCCATCAAGGTCGCCGCGAACAACGGCGCCAAGCTAATCATCGGCCACGTTATCGATTCCACGGCGCTCGAGAGCGCCGGTTCCTATCCGGTCGATCTGGTCAACGGCCTAGAGGAGGCATTTAAGAACTCCATCGCCAAGCAGCTCGAAGAGGCCAAGGCCAATCCCGATATTCCCGAGGTCGAGGTCATGATTCGCGCCGGCCGTATTCGCGAGACGCTCAAGGACGAGATGCTCGACGTGGTTAAGCCCGACCTGGTGCTCTGCGGCGCCCGCGGCCTGTCCTCGATCAAGTATGCGCTGCTGGGTTCGATTTCGACGTTCCTGCTGCGCAATACGGACTGCGACATCTTGGTCGTGAAGTAGCAAACGTACGCCTAACGCATCGCGGAGCGCAAGCCCACGTGCCCAAGTCTTCCAAGAGCGGGACCACCATTACGGTGGCCCCGCTTTGCTTTAGGCTGAGAATTGCTCCAGAACCCTCATTCTCTCAACGGAATCCGTCTGAATTTTCAGAGCGACCCGACCCAAATCTCCGGTTGCAGAGGCAAGTTCTGCAAGCTGGGCAGACACCTCTTCAGCCACTTCCGCCGCGATGTTCTTGATCATCTTGAGTGGCAGATGCAAATCTTGAGACATGAATTCGAAATCTTCAGGAGTCACCCCATCGATCACCCGGTGATCCCCAATATCAATCCCAAGATTATGGTCGTATCCCATTATCGTCGTGCAAACAATCTCGTATGCCGTCGACAGCATGAAAAAAAAAAAACGCGGACGAGGATGGAAGGGGGGGGGGGG
>CAJMJM010000071.1 GCA_905213725.1 Collinsella aerofaciens | reverse complement strand
GCGGTCGCAATCGCCAACACGCAGGAAAAGACCGCCAACGGCAACCCGCTTATGGCGCGCATCAGTCAAACCGACTGGACGGATAAGACGATCGACGCCACGCTCGCCGATCCTACGGCGCAAGCGACCGTGTTTTCCCTTGCCGGCGAGGTGACCGAAAAGGTTAGCTACGACGATCTTTCGGGCACGGTGCATGTTGGCGACAAGGTAGGCAGCGTTACGCTCAAGCAGGACGGCACCAAGGTCGCCGTCATGGACCTGGTTGCCGACGAGGAAGGCACAGGGCCGAATCCCATTGAATGGCTCCTCGTGAAGCTCGACCGCCTGGGCCGCCGCATCGACAACCGGCCACTCACGGCAGAGAGCGAGACCGTAGCCAAGGCGCCCGAGGTGTAGGGCTGGGGGAACATTACATTTGAGATTGGAGAGGCGTCCAACGGGCGCCTCTTTTTGAATACCTCTTAAACGGGATGCGTCAGAATCACCAAAGCGACATTGCTAGCCGTTTACCTTCGCTGTGTCTTTTCGGACCTTGAAAACGGGTCCACCGGGCATGCTAGTAGATCCTTTCGACCTCCTTGGTCAAGGCCCTGAAAAGGTCCCCAGCTGAGGGGTCTGCCCCAGGACACAGCGATTGCCAGGCACCCGTTTCTCCGATGGTGCCCGCACTCGTCATAACAAGATCGTCGCTCCGCCTGCGAATGGAGACACTAACGGAGCGGCCATTATGGAACCCATGGATATCGACTTTATTTATGCGCCCATCAGCTAGATAACTAATCATGACATTGATGCTGTCACCATACTCCGGCAATTCGAAGCCGTGGGAATCCATCAATAGCTTCACGTCCTGATGGTAAATGCGGGCCTCGACGACATTCTTGGGCATCTTCCCCGTCTTTGTTGGAGAGCAAAAGCTGATGCTTGGCTCCTCTTCGCTCATGCCTCGGTCAAACCTAAGCATGCACGGGCATACCGACTCAATGGTTCGCAAGGCGTCCGCCGCGACCTTTTCCTCGGTAAACATCTCCACGTCGATGCCGTTTTCTTCCATATAGGCACGGTTTTTACGTTGAAGCTCTAGCCGAGCCGCAGCCTCCCCATCTCCACGCTGTTCCCAATTTCCGGAGTCGGCGACATTTCGATCGAATGTAGAATCAACGGAACATGGCGCTTGCTGTTGAGTCTGATCACTGTCGCCGAGACGCCTTAGCTCGGAGCGTCTCATCAGTAGTGTCACAATATCAAACAGCCAACCAAATCCAAAAAGGCCAAAGGTAAAGAGATATAGAAAGAAGCTACCCCACATCCGTGCATACGCCCTATGAGCGCCCGACCACCCAAGAAGGAAGCATAGCAAAAGCGCCTTGTTTGCCCTGTCAACCGACGTAATCTCTCGAGTGAGAGATTTCTGTTCAGGCTTCGCCAAAGGTGTAATTTCATGCGATGAAACAGTAATTGAGGACGTCCTTGACGCCGAGCTCCGAGCGCCTGATTTAGCAACGGCGCGAGCGACATCCCCAACTCCGACGGTCGTTCTGCTGTATACGGCATTGTAAGCAGCCTTCTTCGGATTTTTGATCCACCCCATGCCCTTCTTACCATAGCCGGGGATTATCGCCCGCTTTACCGCGCGCTTCGCTCTGCCGGTCGTTCTTGCCTTGAGTGATGTCTTTAGATTCGGCTTACGCAGCCCGACCTTTACCATATTTCTACTCCATCCCCTCGGAACCCCACACCGGGGTGCACGAGCACGCCTGGGTCTCCCCGTTTTCAAGCGCCCCGTGTTTGCCTAATGTTCACGCCCTTTCGGACTCTAATCCCCAGCTGCCATTCTTGATAATAAAAAAGGGCCCCAAATGGGACCCTTCTTCAAAGTCATACTGGCGGAGAGCTGGGGATTCGAACCCCAGATGCCCTTTTGGGGCATACTCGCTTAGCAGGCGAGCACCTTCGGCCTCTCGGTCAGCTCTCCGTAACAGCCGTTCTATAGTAACCAAACAGCCGAAGTTGGGCAAGGGGAATTTTGAGGCGTTTCCTCTTTTACCTCTCTTTTACCAGTAAACGTCTCAGTCAATCATCTCAACCTGTAACATCTGCAGGCCGTAATCCCCTCCAGATGTTACAGGTTGAGACAAAGATACAAGGACGGCCCCAGCGACAGCGCGGACAGCCCATTCTTTATTAGTCCTCTCGAACGGTCTCCAACAGATAATCGCGCATGTATGGAATTGCAAACGAAACACGGCCATAGCCCGCGGGCTCAATCAACCCCGCATCGATCAGACGCTTGCGATATGACCCAACTTTGTTCGCCGACAAACCCATCTTCTTGGCGATATCGCCGTTGGCGATATCGACGCCCTCGCATTGAGCCATCGCCGCGAGATACTGAAACTGCCGTTCCGACACCCTGCGCAGCGCTGGGGCAATCACCATAGCATTAAAGCTATCAAGAGCCGCCTGGATACCCTTACGAGCCGCCTCTTCGCTCACGCTCTCCGCCCCACTGCGCGCAGCAACCTGCCAAGCGTAATATCCGACCAGCTGGACCATAAAGGGATAGCCTGCCGAAGCTTTTGTTAATAGCTCAGCGGCACCTTTGTCGAGCTCCTTGCCCGCTCGTCTCATCGTATCCTCAAACGATCCGCCAACTTCAAAATCGGAAAGCCGAGTAAGTTCAACATGTTTGGCTCGCTGAAGGAACGTCAACGTATCATCCACCACCACGCCATCTACCGATGTCGGCAGCCCGGCGAAAGCGAAAGCGACATTCGCTCCTTGGCGGATCAAGAGCTGCATCTCATTGCCTAGCTCGCGCATTTCCTCAGTTGAGGCATCCTGGATCTCGTCGAGCGTAATGAGCAGACCACCGCGCTTCGCAGCATCGTACATCGCCTCGCCCAGATGAGAGGCCGACTTCGACATCTCCATGGAGCCAAGGCTGACCCCTAAAATCGATGGGGAAATCGAGATTGATTCAAGACGAACGTTTCGCTGCAGAGCCTCGAGGATTCTATTGCAAAAACCAGCATTGGAGGCAACGTCAACGACCTCGAATCCTTTTTTGCGTGCAAGGTCACCCAATGCATTAAGGAGCACCGTTTTACCTGTGCCTCGGACGCCCGAGATGCGCATGAGTCGATCGGGGGCACCAGGACCATTCTCAAGAGCCTCGGCAAAGTCATCCAAAACAGTGTCCCGTCCGATAAGCTCAGGCGGATTCATGCCCGCCGTTGGCTTAAAGGGGTTAACAGCTTTCGTCATTCTGCCCTCCTCTGCTAGTTTTAACAACTTTAACAAAGTTTAGCAACTTTAGCAGAGTTTAACAGTTTTAGCAGGCTCGGCGGCTTTATGCCTTACCAATCCTGCCGGGTCCTCCCGCCCGCGCCGATACAAATAGCGCGGTGCGGCCCCTCTATATCGCCCCTACCCCAGCGAGCGGTTGAGGGAGCCGAGCTCGTCGTTGCCCATGGTGCGCCACATTTGGAAGATGCAACCGCGTGCCAGGAAAAAGAAGCCGTTGTCGACCAGTTGCACAGCGGCATCTGCCAGCTGATTCGTCACGGCGGACACTGGCGGCAACTCAAGTCCAGCCTTGCGGATAGTCTCGCCCGCTTCCTCGAACGTCGGAGGCTCGCTAACGCCCATCTCGTTCATAAGGCCCTGCATTTCTTCCAGCGCGCTACTGCCCGACTCCTCGCCGCGCGGCACGAGACGGTAACAAGCCAGCGCCAGGT
The DNA here is from genome assembly GCA_905213725.1 of Collinsella aerofaciens. Lineage (GTDB taxonomy): Bacteria > Actinomycetota > Coriobacteriia > Coriobacteriales > Coriobacteriaceae > Collinsella > Collinsella aerofaciens_BZ. Next base: position 6,088 of record CAJMJM010000071.1, on the reverse strand, counting down.
CGAGCTGATCGCAATTCCAATAGGCAAACGCCAAGCGATAGAACAGGTAGCCGATTGCAGAACGATCGCTGGCAATACGTAGGCCGTGGCGCGCCACCTCGATAATCTCGTCAAAGCGCTCCAGACGCGCAAGCACGTTGATGAGCGCAAAGTGCGATTGCATGGACGAGCGCGCCAGATCGTAAAGATGGCGCACCTCGGGCAGCGCTCGTTCAAAGTCCTCTTGCTCGGCGTAAAAGCTGCAGATCTCGTGCTGGGCAAAGTACAGCGCATCGGGCGCACGAAGGATTCGCACAGAGCGGTCTTCTTCCAACACCGGTAGCACCATGCGCACCAGCTGGTTATCGCAAAACTGCGTTTGAACCGGACCTGTCGCCAAAAGCTCGGCGACGGCGCACTTAGCCTCCAACTCCTCGACAAGACGGGAAAAGCCTTCAAAAGCACCTGTACGGTCGACTTTTGCCTGCTCGCGCAATTCAACAACACGGGCCACGTATGGGTCATCGTCCTCTTCCATGACCTCCAACTCGTCAGCCTTATCGGCGAGCAGCAGATCGCGCAGCGCCGGCGGCAGTGTGCGATGGTCATCACGCGGACGAGCATGAACCTCCGCAGGCTCAATCGTCTCCGGAGCGGTTGACTCATACGCCTCAAGCACACGCTTGCACGGCATATCGTCCATGTCCATGCTCTCAAGATCCTTGGCGACAGGCACGCAATCGGCCAGATAGGCCGCGCGCCCAAAGAAATACGTTGCGACAACGCGCTCGCCCTGCTCACTGTCGGGAGCAGCAATCTGCACATAGCAGCGCGTGATGCAGGTGCCCGCGGCAAAACACGCTGCCGCAAGCGTGAGTGCCACGCGCGCATCGTGCTCCGCGGCCCAGATCGCACGCGTGTCCTCTTCCAGCTCGCGCCAGGCGTCATCTTGAGCGTCGTATTCACGTTGCGGCATGGCATTCACGACAGAGTGCCCAAACCGAACGAGCATAATCCCCTCGGCAACATTTGCCCGATAGGTATAGTCGAGCCGCGTGACCACGTTGAGCGCCTCGACAATACGCGCGAAGCGGGTACGCACATCCCACTCACCGCCCGGCTGGCAAGCCACCGTACCCGGTTTGCCCCACGGGTTATCGCTCGAGGTCGTATCGAGCAGTCGGGGAACATCGTTGGTCGTCTTGGCGATATGCCACGCATCAAAGAGCGCGCAGCCCTCAAGGCTCGGCGAGGATGCCGCAGGGGCCAATCCGGCCCCGATGCGCTCGAGGATGCCGGAGAGGCGGTTGAGACGGCACTCGATGGCAAGCAGCATGTCAATCTCGCCCTGGTCCAGCAGGCTACGATCAAAATTGAGATAGAACAGCTTCGACCGGTCGATGCGCGCTAGGCTCATTTCGGACTTGGCGGCAATGGTGCGCAGACGGGGCAAGTCGACCTCGCTCATAAGGGCGGCGGCATAACGCTCGATACCGCTCGGATTCTCGGCATGGTCAACGCGGTAGAGCAGCGTCTCGATAGCGTCAGGTAGCGGTGCCGTGTTAAAGCCCAAAAACACCTCGACCGGCTCGGGCAACTTTACGAGCTTGATCTTGTCGACAACGTTTTGCATGTCCGCATCGAGACCGTCGGCGTCCGCCGTGTTCGCAACAGCGCTTTCGGAGTTGGCAAATATCACGTAGCGCAGGAACATCGATGCCATGAACTCGCCGTAAGGAAGGGAGCGGGCCGAATTCCATGTATCGTGATCGGACTGCTCGCGCATGGGGCCTTCGGGAGAGCCGACGGTTCGCGCGCACGTACGCATTGCACCGCTGGCTTCCCTTACCATAATCTCACCAATACTGGAATCCGACTCGTCAAGGACCAGTTCCATGTCGGGATCGTTGGGCAGCGGAGCCTCGCTAACGGGGCGGTCCACCTTGTACACCTCACCCGAAACGCTTACGTAGCCCAAAAGCGACACATGACTTTTGCCAACGAATTCGACGACATAACAAGATTCATGCTGGTCCTCGCCAAAGAGTTTCCAGACCACGCCATATGAGCGTCCCGCAGGCTGCTCGGGCATCGCCGGAAAGCGCTTCTTGGGATCGAGAAACCTGAGCTTGTATGTCGGACGCTCTGCCACGAAGTATCACCCTGATCGGTCGTTGAGAGAAGGAGTGGTCGCGGATAGGCCGCGATACCTACTCGGAATCTTACACGAGTCGATAAGAAATCGTCCGCTTCACGCCCGCGCCTCGACCGAGGTTCGAATCCATGCAGTGCTTACGTAAAAGAAAAGCCCCCGTTGCCGGAGGCTTCAAGTTCAATTGGTGCGGCGTATAGGATTCCGCGCATCCGCTGCGCGGATCCGCACCGGCTTCGCCCGCCTGCCGGCGCGCTCGCCCGCGGGCTAAAAACGCTCCGCGTTTTCTTTACGCCCGCGCCTCGACCGAGGTTCGAATCCGTGCAGCGGCGACATAAAAGAAAAGCCCCCGTTGCCGGAGGCTTCAAGTTCAATTGGTGCGGCGTATAGGATTCGAACCTATGACGTTCTGATTCGTAGTCAGACCCTCTATCCAGCTGAGGTAACGCCGCGACTTGTTGATTATTATGCACATCGACTGAATAAAGGTCAAGCATTTTTCGAAAAAAGTTATTGAATTTGATTTTTACTCATTTAGACCACTTGATGCGATCTTCGACGCATCGCGATATAAGAAAAGCTCCCGTTGCCGGGAGCTTTAAAATCAATTGGTGCGGCGTATAGGATTCGAACCTATGACGTTCTGATTCGTAGTCAGACCCTCTATCCAGCTGAGGTAACGCCGCAACGCACGGATTATTATGCACGTGACCCCTCGATGGGTCAAGCGACAATTTGGAAAAATTTTACGAAGTGATGATTAAGATGCTCGCGCCTCGACCGAGGTTCGAATCCGTGCGGTGCCGGCGTAAAAGAAAAGCCCCCGTTGCCGGAGGCTTCAAGTTCAATTGGTGCGGCGTATAGGATTCCGCGCATCCGCTGCGCGGATCCGCACCGGCTTCGCCCGCCTGCCGGCGTCCTCGCCCGCTCGCTAAAAACGCTTCGCGTTTTCTTGACGCTCGCGCCTCGACCGAGGTTCGAATCCATGCGGTGGCGGCATAAAAGAAAAGCCCCCGTTGCCGGAGGCTTTAAGTTCGATTGGTGCGGCGTATAGGATTCGAACCTATGACGTTCTGATTCGTAGTCAGACCCTCTATCCAGCTGAGGTAACGCCGCAGCGCAAGACATATAAAACCACTTTAGCTTATTGGAGTCAAGCTCAATCTCAAACTTTTTTGTGAAACGCAGTTTTGTCATGCTGCTCCGCATATACCGCCGTTCCCCGTACGATCGATTGGCTTTTCGATCACGTCAAACTTGGCATCAAGTTCCCTCAGGAGCGATCTCACCCGCTGGGCACAATCATAATCAGCAAACGCGAAGCACAGCATACGCGCGACCTGGTTGGAAGTCCCAACTCCATAGAAGTGCTCCAGCGCCACAAGCCCCACGTGCGTCACAAAGGTCTCGACCACATGCGGCGACTCCTCAAAACACCATTGTGTCAACGGACCCTCACTCGTCTGCCGAAGCACCAGGCCACCCATGCCAGACGGCTCACACGTTACAAGCAGGTACTCCCCACCCTCGTCGCTCTCAAACAAAACCACCCGATCATCAAACAGCTCCATCGCGTCCCCTTTCTCTCGCTCTTATTTAGCAAAAGCATAACAGGTAGATAGCTGTATACAGAACAGTTGTTCGTGTGTTTACTATTGAGCTGTCCGCACGGCATGGTATGGACCTGCGCACGAAATAGGGCGCCCCCGAAGGAGCGCCCTTGCATATCCCCTATGCAGCCAAGTTACGCGACCGGCTCGATCTTCTCGAGACCGCCCATGTAAGGACGCAGAACCTCGGGGATCGTGATGGTGCCGTCGGCGTTCTGGTAGTTCTCCAGAATGGCAGCCATGGTACGACCAGCCGGCAGGCCGGAACCGTTAAGGGTGTGCAGGTAACGCGAGCCCTTGAAGTTCTCGGGGTCGCGGTACTTGATGTTGGCGCGGCGGGCCTGGAAGTCGCCGCAGTTGGAGCAGGAGCTGATCTCCTTGTAGGCGTTGTAGCTCGGCAGCCAGACCTCGACGTCGTAGGTCTGACGGGCAGAGAAGCCCAAGTCGCCGGTGCACAGGCTAATCACGCGATACGGAAGGCCAAGCTGCTGCAGCAGGTACTCGGCCTCGGCGGTCATGCTCTCGAGCTCCTCGTCGGACTCCTCCGGCTTAGCGAACTTGACCATCTCGACCTTGTCGAACTCGTGCTGACGGATGATGCCGCGGGTGTCGCGACCGGCGGAACCGGCCTCCTCGCGGAAGCAGGGGGTGAAGGCGGTGTAGCGGCGCGGCAGGGTGTCGGCGTCGAGGACCTCGCCGGCGTGCAGGTTGGTAAGCACGACCTCGGCGGTGGGGATCAGGAAGTTGTCGCCCGAGACGTGGTAGGCGTCGTCCTCGAACTTTGGCAGCTGACCCGTGCCAAACATGGTCTGACGCTTGACGACGATGGGCGGCCACCACTCCTTAAAACCACGGCTGGTGTGCGTATCGAGGAAGAAGTTGATAAGGGCGCGTTCCAGGCGGGCGCCAGCGCCACCGAGAACGGTAAAACGGCTGCCGGAGAGCTTGTTGCCGCGCTCGAAGTCGAGGATGTCCAGATCGGTGCCCAGATCCCAGTGCGGCTTAAAGTCGAAGTCGAACTCGCGCGGGGTGCCCCAGCGGCGACGCTCGATGTTCTCGTCCTCGTCCTTGCCGTACGGCGTGGCCTCGCAAGGAATGTTGGGCAGGTGAGCCATGCAGTCGTACTGCTCCTGCTCGAGGGCAGTACGACGCTCGGCCAGACCGTCAATCTTCTCGTTGACGGCGCGCACGGCCTCCTTGGCAGCCTCGGCCTCGTCCTTCTTGCCCTCCTTCATCAGGGCGCCGATCTTCTTGGACTCGGCATTACGCGTAGCCTGGAGCTCCTCGACCTCGGTGATGACGGCACGGCGCTCGTCGTCGAGCTCAAAGAACTTCTCGCGATCCCAAGACGTCTGGCGGTTAGCCATGGCGACATCGATGGCATCGGGATTCTCGCGAACAAACTTGATATCAAGCATTAGATCCTCCGGCGATATACATTCCATTTAGGTTGCAACCTTGTACATGTATGGGCAAGTATATACTTATGAGCGTTTACGACCCAACTCAACTACGCAAGAAGGCACCCAATGGACGCAGTTTTTTCCTTTTTGTTTGGCACCCGCACCGGTTTTGCCATCCTTTTCGCCGGCGGCATCCTGTTATTTGCGATTCTTGCCTTTGTAATGGAGAAGCGTACCCATAAGATGTACGTCGACCGCGGACCCAAGTCCGAGGATGAGGAAGACGGCTTCTGGGACTAACCTGCCAAAAAGGGACAGGTTTATTTTGGTCGGTTTTATCTGGGCAAACGCAAGCGCCCCGCAACTGGAATTGAGCCAGTTGCGGGGCGCTTTTTGCTATAGAGATAAAACCGCAGGAAAACCAGCCAAAATAAACCTGTCCCTAAATGGAAGGTTTTACTGAAGGGTGGCGTCGATGGCCTTGACCAGGGCGCTGCGCATGCCGGCATCCTCGAGCGCGATGACGCCCTTGATGGTGGCGCCGCCGGGCGAGCATACGGCATCCTTCATCGCCGCAGGATGCTGGCCAGTTGCAAGCTGCAGCTTTGCCGTACCCAGCACCATCTGGCTCACAATGCGATAGGCATCGGCACGCGGGATACCGTGCTTGACCGCCGCATCGCCCAGGGCCTCGATTGCCATAGCGACAAATGCCGGAGCGCAACCACCCACCGTGCCGCCCACAAACAGCAGGCTCGTATCGAGCTCGACCACCGCACCGAGCTTGCCAAGCAGATCAAGCACCACTGCGCTCTGCTCATCACTAAGCGTGGAAGCCTTCTCGCAAGCGATGACGCCCTCGTCCACCGAAACCGGTGTGTTGGGCACCGTCGAGATATGCGCAAGGCGTGGCAGGTCCTGCTCCCACTTGGCACTGTCCCAGG
>CAJMJM010000070.1 GCA_905213725.1 Collinsella aerofaciens | reverse complement strand
CGGCTGGCCTGCCTTGTCCACATCACCCATCTCGACTTAGCGGGCAAAACCCTTGCCGTTCATTTCCACGGTGCCCAGGCCAACATGGATGAACACGCGCAGGCCGTCCTCGGTGATCATGCCGATGGAGTGGTTGGTGACAGTGGTGGCACCGATGCGGCCGTTGGCGGGCGCATAGATGGTGCCGGTAATGGGCTCGATGCCATAGCCCTGGCCAAGCATGCCCGAGGCGATCGTCTCGTCGGGAACCTCGTTCAGGTTGACGAGCACGCCGTTGACGGGGGCATAGATGACGCCTTCGCGGGTAGCGAAGCTTGCTGCGGGCGGAACGGACGCCTCGCCGGTCGAGGTGAAGGTGGACTTAAGCGAATCGAGCAGACCCATAGTTGCCTCCAACTTAAATAGGCGCATATCGCGCGTTTGGTTTGCCGGAAACGTTTCACATGTGTTTCGCGGCTTGGTCAACGCCCCTATTCTACGCTGCTCAACGATACCTCTGAACTGGGATTATGTGATATATCAGTTGAAGGGAAACTTATTGCCGGAGTGTTTCTGCGCCACGGGTTCAAGTGGGGTACGCTTGAAGGCGAAAAATAAGGGCGCATAATTTGCGCGAAGGGAGCACATATGATTGTCGAGAACCATGCGCTGTGGGGCGAGGAGCCGACCGAGGATTATCCGGCGACGTTTACGTATTTGGGTGCCGAGCCGTTGCCCGATAAACCGAATGGCCGCCGCCCCGCGGTGATTATCTGTGGCGGAGGTGCGTTTACGCATATCGCTCCGCATGAGCAGGATCCTGTGGCGTTTGCGTTTTTGGATCACGGTTACCAGGCCTTTGTGCTCAACTATGTCACGAGTTCTACGGGTGACGTGAGCTTTCCGCACCCCCAGGCAGATCTTGCCAAGATGGTCGCCACGGTGCGCGCCAACGCCGACGAGTGGCATGTCGATCCTAAGCGCGTGTGCGTCGTGGGCTTTTCTGCTGGCGGCAGGATTTGCGCCGCGCTGGCAACACAGTGGACGACCGGCCCCTTCGCGGCACGTGCCGGGGCGCGTCCGGACGACATTCGTCCCGATGCCGTGGTGCTGGGCTATCCATTGCTCGACTTTGCCTATGTGCGCGACATGCAGACGCGCGATCCGCGCATTGACTTGCGTGTGCCCAAGACGGGCGGCAAGACGGGGCGCGATTTGCTCAACGACTACCTGTCGATGGTGACGGGCGGCGAGGCAACTGACGAGCATCTGGCCGACATCTGCCCCACCACGCATGTTTCGCGTCAGATGCCACCGACCTTTGTGTGGGGCGTGTCCGACGACAAGACGGCGCCGATCGCGCAGGTCTACCCGTTTGCGCAGCGCATGGCCGAGGAGGGCGTTGCATGCGAGATGCACGTCTTCGACCAGGGTGGTCACGGCCTTTCGCTCGGCAACGCCAACACCGCGGTCGACAACGAGGACAAGCAGGTGGCGGTCCGTCCCTGGATCCGCCTGGCCTTCCGCTTCCTCGAGCGCCATCTGTAAGAGTCCCGGCATCCAAGCTCTTCAATAACTTGCGGTGAAATAGTTCCTATCTGGGGCATCAACCAGCCCATCCAGGAACTATTCCACCGCAACTTCGTTTTTGATGCCCCGCCCGGAAACTGCATCCCAGTCCCCCCTTCAAGGTGGGACACGGTTTCCCATAGGGCCTCGACTGGGAAAGTGCGTCCCGTTTCGAGTGGGGATTCCGGGATGCATTTTCCGTAAGAGGCCTGTTTGGGAAACCATATCCCGTTTCGAGCCAGAATTCTGGGATGTAGTTTCCCCGAGAGGCCTCATCGGGAAACTATGGCCCTGAACTCTCCTGCCTGTCCCCATTGCGCCAATCTGCTGATTGAACGTCATTGTGTGTTCACGCTATCATGTAAGCTTAAAATTGGTTAGCCATGGCAAACGGTTAGCCATGGTGAACATAAATACAACGCCCTGTGGGCGCCGGGGGAGGAACACGGACGTGAAGCTCGATACGCTCGAGATTGGAAAGGACGCCGTTGTCGCATCGGTGGCATCGGACGATCAGGCACTCCGACAGCATATTTTGGACATGGGTCTAACGCCGGGCACCGAAGTCACCATGATGAAGTACGCCCCCATGGGCGATCCGCTCGAGATCCGCCTGCGTGGCTACGAGTTGACACTGCGCAAGGACGATGCCGCACGCATCGAGCTCGTGGGTATTCACGACACCGATACGGGTCCGCGCGCTAACGCCGCAATCGGCACGACGGAGCATCCGGCCCTGGGCGAGGGGACGTATTCGCCCCGTGCGGCAAAGACGGCCGTGCCCGAGGGCGCGCCGCTGCACTTTGCCCTCGCCGGCAACCAAAACTGCGGCAAGACCACGTTATTCAACCAGCTGACGGGCTCCAACCAGCACGTCGGTAACTTTCCCGGCGTGACGGTCGACCGCAAAGATGGCACCATCCGCAACCACCCCGAGGCAAGCGTTACCGACCTGCCTGGCATCTATTCGCTGTCGCCGTACACGGGCGAAGAGATCGTGAGCCGTCAATTCATCCTTGACGAAAACCCCGACGCCATCATCGACATCATCGACGCCACCAATATCGAACGCAACCTGTACCTGACGCTACAGCTTATGGAGCTCGACCGCCCCATGGCCATCGCGCTCAACATGATGGACGAGGTGACCGCCAACGGCGGCGCCGTGGACGTCAACCTGCTCGAGAGCCTGTTGGGCGTGCCCGTTGTTCCCATTAGCGCTGCCCGCAACGAGGGTAGCGGCGAGTTGGTGGACCACGCCCTGCACGTGGCGCGGTTCCGCGAGCGCCCTGGTCGCCTGGACTTTTGTGCGCCCGACGGCCCGGACGGCGGTGCGCTGCATCGCTGCATCCACGGCATTGCTAACCTGATCGAGGACCATGCCGTGACGGCGCACATCCCGGTGCGCTTTGCGGCGACCAAGCTGGTTGAGGGCGACGAGCTGGTAACCGAGGCGCTTCACCTGGATCGCAACGAGCTCGACGCTATCGAACACATCATCACCCAGATGGAGGGCGAGGCCGGCACCGACCGCCTGTCTGCGCTGGCCGATATGCGTTTTAGCTTTATCGGCGACGTGTGCGGGCGTTGCGTCGTCAAGCCGCACGAGAGCCGCGAGCACGTGCGCTCCGTCAAGATTGACCGCATCCTGACAGGTCGTTACACAGCCATTCCGGCGTTTCTGGTGATCATGGGCCTCGTCTTTTGGCTGACGTTTGGCGTGATCGGCGCGGCGTTGCAGGGACTCATGGAGGACGGTATCGCTGCCATCATCGCCTCGGCCGATGCGGGCCTCAAGGTGTTCGGTACCAACGACGTGGTGCGCTCGCTGGCTGTCGACGGCGTGCTTACGGGTGTGGGCAGCGTGCTGACCTTCCTGCCGATTATCGTCGTGCTCTTCTTGTTCCTCTCCATTCTGGAAGACTCGGGCTACATGGCGCGCGTGGCCTTTGTCATGGATAAGGTGCTGCGTCGCTTTGGCCTGTCGGGCCGTAGCTTTGTGCCCATGCTCGTCGGTTTTGGCTGCACCGTGCCGGCTATCATGTCAACCCGTACGCTCCCATCCGAGCACGACCGCAAGATGACCGTCATGCTCACGCCATTCATGAGCTGCTCGGCCAAGCTGCCGGGCTACGGCCTGCTGTGCGGGGCGTTTTTCCCACAGGCGACAGTTCCCGCCATGGTCTCGCTCTATCTGATCGGTATCGTGGTCGGCTGCATTGCCGCCCTGGTGCTCAACCGCACGGCTTTTAAGGGCGACCCGGTGCCGTTTATCATGGAGCTTCCTAACTACCGCCTGCCGAGCATCAAGACGACGGTGATGCTGGCATGGGATAAGGCCAAGGACTTTATTACCAAGGCCTTTACCATTATCTTTGCCGCTACCGTGGTCATCTGGTTCCTTCAGACGTTCGATATTCGCTTTAACGTGGTCGCCGATCAGTCGCAGAGCCTGCTTGCCGGTCTGGGTAGCATCATCGCGCCGGTGTTGGCCCCGCTCGGCTTTGGCGACTGGCGTGCCTCGACGGCACTCGTCACGGGGCTCATTGCCAAGGAGAGCGTCATCTCGACGCTCACAGTGCTTTTGGGCGCAACGTCGCCCGTGGCGCTGTCGACCATGTTCTCGCCGTTTACCGCCTACGTGTTCCTGGTCTTTACGCTGCTGTACCCGCCCTGTGTGGCAGCCATCGGCGCCGTCAAGAGCGAGCTGGGCGCGCGCTACGCCGTTGCCGTGTTCGCGTTTCAAGTGACGGTCGCCTGGATCGTGGCGTTTGTCGTGCATTCGGCGGGCATATTGCTGGGGCTGGCTTAGTTATGAATTGACGACGCAACCTCTGTGTATCGAATTGTTTTCGGCCCCGCTTCTGTACTGACGGATGCGGGGCCGTTGCTATATAATCGCCTCCGCTCAAAACGATTGGAGACGTTATATATGACTCAGGCAAGGCAAGACGGCATCACGCTCAGGCAGTGGCTCCCACTCGTCGGGCTCACCTGCTGTGCGTTCGTGTTCAACACGTCGGAGTTTATGCCCATCGGCCTTTTGACTGATATCGCCGCGTCGTTCTCGCTCACCGAGGCCCAGGCGGGCATCATGATCTCGGTCTATGCCTGGGGCGTCATGCTGCTGTCGTTGCCGCTCATGGTGTTCGCTTCGCGTTTCGAGTTTAAGCGGATGCTGCTGGGCGTGCTTGCCGTGTTCTCGCTCGGTCAGTTCCTGTCCGCTGTGGCGCCGACCTATCCCATCCTGGTCTGCGCGCGCCTGGTGGTCGCTTGCGCACATGCCGTGTTCTGGTCAGTCGCCTCGATTATGGCCTCGCGCCTGGTCGACACTCGCCACGGCGCGCTCGCCATCAGCATGATCGCCACGGGCTCGTCCATCGCGCAGATCTTTGGCCTGCCTCTCGGTCGCGCCATTGGCTTGGCCGTGGGCTGGCGCATGACGTTTGCCGTGGTCGGGGGCCTCTCAGCCATCGCGGTCGTCTACCAGGCAGCGGTGTTCCCGGCCATGCCGGCGGGTGAGCGCTTTACCGTCAAACAGCTGCCCGAGCTGCTCAAGAACCCGCTCCTCATCGCGCTCTACGCAGTCACGGTCTTCATGGCGACCGGCTATTACGCAAGCTACAGCTATATCGAGCCCTTCCTGGCGCAGGTCGCGCACGTCGATGCGGGCGCCATCACCATGACGCTGACGGCGTTTGGCTGTTCCGGCTTGGTGGGCAGCTGGCTGTTCAGCCGCCTGTTCGACGGGCACCGTTTTCCGTTCCTTGCTATCACGCTCTCCGGCGTGCCGGTGGCCCTGCTGCTCATGGGGCCGGCCGCATCGTCGCTCGTGACAGTGCTTGCCGTCTGCGCACTGTGGGGTTGCTGCGCCACGGCCTTTAACGTGGCGTTTCAGGCCGAGCTCATCAAGCACACGCCGGCAGATTCGTCGGCCGTCGCCATGTCGATCTTCTCGGGCCTGTTCAACCTCGGTATCGGCTCGGGTACCGCGAGCGGCGGAGCCGTGGGTGCGGGTCCCGGTATCGCCTGGATCGGCTTTGTGGGCGGGGCGATTGCCGTCGTGGGCGTCATCCTCGCCATCACCGTGCTGTTTCCGGCCATCCGCCGCGCCAAGCCCGTCGCCTAATCACGTCCCCTCATCAGTTGCGGTGGAATAGTTCCTGTTTAAGGCTTCTGAAGGCCCAGACAGGAACTATTCCACCGCAACTTATTTTGGGGGAGAGGATACAAGCTGGGCATACAATGGATGTCGTTGTGTTGAGCTTACCGGGAGGTTGCTATGTGGGCATACGAGACGACGTTCTATCAGATCTATCCGCTGGGCTTCTGTGGAGCTCCGCACGAAAACGCCGCACCCGTTGCCGAGGACGAGCTTGCCCAGGCCGTCAACGTTGCTCCTAACCCCGATGCTCCCATTATGAAAATCGCCAAGTGGGCCGACTACCTGCAGGAACTCGGCGTTGGCGCTGTGCTGATCAACCCGCCGCTCGAGTCCGATAGCCACGGCTACGATACACGCAGCCTGCGTCATATCGACCGCCGCCTGGGTGGGGATACCGACTTTGCCGCCGTATGCGACACGCTGCATGCCCATGGCATCCGCGTGGTGCTCGATGCCGTCTTCAACCACGTCGGCCGCGGTTTTTGGGCCTTCCGCGATGTGCAGGAGCGCAAGTGGGACTCACCGTACAAGGACTGGTTCCACATTAGCTTTGACGGCGACTCCTGCTACGGCGACGGCTTTTGGTACGAGGGCTGGGAGGGCCATTTCGAGCTTGTGAAGCTCAACCTGCAAAATCCCGCCGTGGTCGATTACCTGCTTGAGTCCGTGCGTCGCTGGGCCGAGGTCTTTGGCGTCGACGGCCTGCGCTTGGACGTTGCCTATATGCTCGACCGCGACTTCATGCGCCGCCTGCACGCCTTTACCCGTGAGCTCAAGCCCGACTTTGTGCTGATCGGCGAGACGCTCCACGGCGACTACAACCAGATCGTCAGCGACGAAATGCTCGACTCCTGCACCAACTACGAGTGCCACAAGGCCCTGTACTCCAGCTTTATTTCTGTCAAAATGTTCGAGATAGCTCACTCTCTTCACCGTCAGTTTTGCGGTGACCCGTGGTGCATCTACCGCGGCAAACACCTGCTGTCGTTTGTCGACAACCACGACGTGCCGCGCCTAGCAAGCATCCTCACCGACAAGTCGTGCCTGCGTCCCGCCTATGGCATGCTGTTTGGCATGCCGGGCATCCCGTGCGTCTACTACGGCAGCGAGTGGGGGATTGCCGGCGAAAAGGGCGGTCCCGATGGCGACTGGGCGCTGCGGCCTGCGCTCGATATGCCTGCGCCCAACGAGCTGACGACCTTCATCAAGCAGCTCGCGCACCTGCGCTCGACCGACGACGCGGCGGCCCGTGCTCTCAACTACGGCGCGTACCGCAACGTGGTGATACAGAACAAGCAGCTGCTGTTCGAGCGCGCCTGCGATGACGCGACGGTACTCGTGGCGGTCAATGCCGTGAACGAGCCCTATACCTTCACCGCCGGCGAGCTCAACGGTTCCTTCGTCGACCTGCTTGCCGACGACGTGCCCACGGTCGAGCTGCCGGGCTCCCTTGAACTTGCGCCCTATGAGGTGCGTTATCTGCTGAGGGTCTAGCTCGTGGCCGCGACGGACGAGGGCTATCAACATATTGAGCATGGGTTTGAGCCCGTGTTTGACGAGCGCTCGCGCGTTTTGGTGCTGGGGTCGTTTCCCTCGGTGCTCTCGCGCGCCAATGCCTTCTACTATGGCAATCCGCAGAACCGCTTTTGGCGCGTGATAGCCGCATGCCTCGGTGTGTCCGTGCCGCCCAACGAGGGCGACCTTTTGGCAGGCAGTGAGCCTGCGACGCTCGATGCCTCGATTGCCGCCAAGCGCTCCATGCTGCTTAACGGCGGCGTGGCCCTGTGGGACGTGATCGGGAGCTGCGACATCAAGGGCTCGAGTGACGCGTGCAGTCGGAACGTTGTGCCGGCACATATCGAGCTCTTTGCGTGCAATGCGCCTATTGAGCAGGTGGTATGCAACGGAGGTACGGCGGGGCGCCTCTATAAGCGCTATCTACAGGAGCGGACAGGCCTGCCCGCTGTCGTATTGCCGTCAACTAGTCCCGCTAACGCGGCGTGGCGCCTAGAGCGTCTTGTTGGGCGCTGGCGCGAGGCCGTTGACTGGGGCGCTCGCTAATTTAGATATCTGATTGGGCACGGGCGCCGAGGCGTTTGATGATGGCGCGCCAGATTAGTGCGGGCACAGCGGGCCTAGCGCGCACCATGCCGTCGGCATCGACGCTACCGGCATTGCCACCGCCAAGCAGCTGCGCATGCTCAATGGAGCAGCCCATGCGCACAGCGCCCACAAGCTTATCCATCGCTTCTGAAAGTGGTCGACGCAAGAGACCCATACGCGGGGAGTGGCGAAGCGCCGCAATACCGCTGCCGGCACAGACGACAACGCCGCCACACCACAATTGGTCAAGGCGCTCACATGCCTCGTGCAGACGAACGGCGGTCCCGCGCGCCTGCTTAGCGCCCTCTTGTGCGGCTCGAATCGCGGCATAGACGCGCGTTCCCGTACCGCCAAAGCGCTCAAGCGCCTGCTCGATAGCTGTCAACGTCTCATCGTCAGCCACATCTTCAATGGCTAGCACGATGCCATCGACTGCACCGGCATCATCCGCTTCCAAATCGATCGGGCGGGGGAGCGTGGTGCCAGAAAGCTGTGCATAGGCCGCGATGGCATCCTGGAGGTCCCAAAGCAAAAACTCAAGATCGGCGCTATCGGGAATGCTGATATACGCAATGGTCTGCAACGTTTTTGGTACATCGCCGCGCGCGATCGTCTCCATGCCGCCTCCTTTCCGGTTGGTTTCCGTTTAGGTTACACCGTCTGGCGGCGCCTCGCCGCGCTATCCTAGTGCAACCCTTACGAAAGGAACGCCATGCGCCTGCCCATGAATACTTCGCTTGCCACGCTCAAGCCCTCCGGCATCCGTCGGATTAACGCGCTCGCTGCCCAGCACCCAGGGTGCATCGCGCTTGCGCTCGGCGAGCCCGATTTTCCCACGCCCGACGTGATTAGCGCCGAGGTGACCGCCGCGCTGGACCGCGGTGACACGCATTATCCGCCCAACAACGGTCGCCCTGCCCTGCGCGAGGCGCTGTCCGCATATATGGGCGACGCGGGCCTTTCGTTTTCTGCTGACGAGGTCATCCTGACCGATGGTGCGACTGAGGCCCTGTCGGCTACGTTTATGGCTATGCTCAATCCAGGCGACGAGGTCATCATCCCCACGCCGGCCTTTGGCCTGTACGAGAGCATCGTCGTGGCCAATCACGCCAAGGCGGTCTTTTTGGATACGGAGCCTGCGCAATTTCAGATCGACGAGGACGCACTTCGTGCTTGCGTGACGCCGGCGACTAAGGCCATCGTCATCTGCACGCCCAACAATCCTACAGGCTGCATCCTCAACGCGGCATCGCTCGACGCCGTGGCACACGTGGCAGAGCAGGCGGGCATCTACGTGATCTGCGACGACGTATACAACCGCCTGGTCTACGTGGACGACTACGAGCGCTTTGCCCAGCGCCACCCGGAGCTGCGTGAGCAGACGGTAGTCATCGAGAGCTTCTCCAAGCCCTGGGCCATGACCGGCTGGCGCCTGGGCTGGCTCGCGGCAGCGGCACCCGTCATCGCCGAGATCGCAAAGGCCCACCAATACTTAGTATCGAGCGCCGTTTCATTTGAGATGGACGCCGCAGCTCGAGCTCTGACCGTCGACCCCGCTCCCATGCTCGAAGTCTACCGAGCCCGCCGCGAGCGCGTACTCGAAGCCTTAAACGCCATGGGCCTCGACGTAGTAGAGCCCGCAGGAGCCTTCTACACTTTCCCGAGCATCAAAAAGTTCGGCCTAACCAGCGAAGACTTCTGCATCAAAGCCATCAAAGAGGCAAACGTAGCCCTAGTTCCCGGAAACTGCTTCGGAACCGAAGGCCATATCCGCCTCAGCTACTGCGTTTCCGACAAAGACCTGGACGAAGGCCTCCGCCGCCTGTCCACCTTCATTTCAACCTTGTAGCCCTCAGGGATGCAACACATCAGCCCACCGACATAAGGGTTATGCGTGGGGCGCGCCGGCCAACGGCAACCCTGGCTGCCCCAAAGTCAACACAGGCCGCGCCGCCAAAGGGCAGGCGCAAGGATTTAGTAGATTACGCACGAGCCGCAGAGAACAAAATGTGAGAATAG
>CAJMJM010000069.1 GCA_905213725.1 Collinsella aerofaciens | reverse complement strand
TTCCCGGTTTTTGTTTCTTGACCGTATTTACTGCGCCTGCCTTGTTTCGCTGAGATCTTGGAGTTGCCTTGGAGCTGCCCATCAGCTTGCTAGACATCACGTATGCCGAGAACTATCTGGCGCAGGGCGACCTGGCTACGGCGACGCCGCTGCTGGAGCGCCTGGTGGAGCTCGCCGAGGAGTATATCGACGCCGAGTGCAGGACGGAGGAGAAGCGCCAATACTTTAGCTTCGATAGCAAGTTTGAGCGCTTGGCCTATCGCCGCGTGGAGAAGGATCCGCGCGAGCTCGTGCAGGTCGAGGTGCCGTTTGACCGCCTGTACTCTGATATGGCGTTTGCCTACATTCGCCAGCAGGATTATGTGAGCGCTCGTAATGCCCTGATGCAGGCTGTGCGTTGGGACCCCATGAACTGCAACTATCGCTTGGATTTGGCCGAGCTGTTCCGCGCTCTCGAGGACAAGCAGGAATGGGCATCGCTCTCGTTCTCGGTGCTGGAGCGTGCAAGCGATGGCAAGTGCGCCGCCCGCGCTTACGCCAATCTAGGTCAGTACTTCTTGGAGCCCGAGACCGAGAACGTTTCGGCTGCCGTGGGCTGCGCGCGTCTGGCACTGCGCCTGGCGCCCAACGATGCGCATACGACGCGCCTGCTCAACAAGATCCATACCACCTATCCGGATGCCGCCGAGGAGAGCGCCGAGCACGTGATGGGCGAGCTGGCGTTGCAGGGCGTTCCGACCTCACCTTCGGCCGAGATTGCCATCTGCCTGATTATGTGCGCGACCGATGCTGCAAGCGACGGCGACAAGCAGGAGGCGACGCGCCTGACGGTGCGTGCTCGCGACTTGGTGGGCGAGGAAGCCTGCGCGGCGATTATCAAACTGGTGCGCGAGAGCGATGCTGAGCTCAATGCCGAGCGCAAGGCAAAGCGCGAGGCTGCGGGCTCAAACGCCGATGGCGCCAAGGAGGCCGGCGATGCCCAGTAAGCGCGAGCGCAAGCTCATTTCCAAGAATCGCTCGGCACATCACGAGTACTTTATCGATGAGACGTTCGAATGCGGTATCGAACTGAGTGGCACCGAGGTCAAGTCGATTCGCGAGCGCGCCTGCCAGATTACCGATACCTTCGCGCTGATCCGCGGCGGGGAGTGCTGGCTCGTCGGCCTGCATATCCACCCTTATAGCCATGGTGGCGTGTGGAATCGCGATCCCGACCGTCGGCGTCGTCTGCTGCTGCACCGCAAGGAGATCGACTTTCTTGACGGCAAACTTCGCAACCGTGGTTATGCGCTGGTTCCGTTGGAGCTCTACTTTAATACCGACGGCCGCGTAAAGCTGCTGCTGGGTCTGGGTCGCGGCAAGAAGCTCTATGACAAGCGCGAGGACATGGCCAAGCGTGATGTCCAACGCGAGATCGACCGCGCCCTCAAAGAGCGCAATCGCTGACCACCCTTCATAAGTTGCGGTGGAATACGGACTGTTTTGCCTGATTGAGGGACTATTCAGTCCCTATTTCACCGCAACTGCGGGCGTCTCATCTTTCTTACTGTTCTGACACATATGTCTCAAAGGCGGCGTCCGTTATGGGTGCCGCCTTTTTTGTGGGTACATACATTCATGAGGTTCCAACCCGAGCTAGGGGAGTGATCGTTATGGACAAAACTGCGTTCTTTACCATGCCGAGCGGTCTGTACGTGGTGAGTGCCGCGGCCGACGGGCTGCGTGCCGGCTGCGTTATCAACACAGCGGTGCAGGTGACGTCCGCCCCGCCGCGCATCTCGATTGCCGTGAACAAGGACAATGTCACGTCGGGCGTCATCGCATCGGCCAAAGCGTTCGCGCTGACCGTGATCGATCAGACCGCCGACAGGCTCTACTTCGGAAACTTTGGGTGCCGCACCTGCTGCGATTATGACAAGTTTGCCAAATACGAGACCCGCGAGACGGCTCTGGGCATGCCCTATGTGCCCGAGCATGCGGCGGCCCTGTTTAGCTGCCGTTTGATCGACACTGTGGATGTGGGCACGCATCTGCTGTTTATTGGCGAGGTCGAGGATGCCGAGCGCCTGAGCGACGAGACGCCGCTGACGTACGACTACTATCACAAGGTGCTAAAGGGCAAGACGCCGCCCAAAGCCTCGTCGTATCAAGGCTAGAAATGTTCTAAAAATACTTGCATTATACTATTGAGAATATATACTAATAAGTAAGTACACCAGCAGTCACGTTCGAGAGGAGAACATCATGGCTGAGGAAAAGAAGACGTATAAGTTTGTGTGCACCGTTTGCGGTTACGAGGTTGAGGTCGACACGCCCGAGCTGCCCGAGGATTACGTGTGCCCGGTGTGCGGCGTCGGTCCCGATCAGTTTGAGCTCGTCGAGGAGTAACTCGCAGGCACACGGCGAAAGCCGAACATAGCTCTGTCCAAGGGCCCTGGTCGAATTCTCGGCCGGGACCCTTTTGATTTATCTGACGGTTTAAAACGGTCTCACGTGTTACAGATTAAGACGTTATATCTGGACAGTCACGCCATCTCAATTACATTCCCGTTAGCAGCACGATGTCGAGAATCGTCACGATGACGCCGATCCCCACGAGCAACGCGTTGAGCGGGCGCGAGTTGGCGTATTTGCCCATGACGCGGGGCGAACTGGTGAGTCGTATGAGCACAAAGACCGTAATCGGCAGCTGAAGCGACAGCAGTGCCTGACTCCAAATGAGACCTTCAAAAGGATTTGGGACGACCAGGCACGCCGTCACTGCGCCGACGAAACAGGCCGCCACCCCGATCGAGGAATGTCGGTCGTGGATGTCGTATTCCTCGTCGAACATGCCCGCGGTGATGGTGCCTGCCGCCATGCCCACCGTCACACTACTCGATATGCCCGCAAACAGCAGTGCCACCGCAAAGATGGTCGAGCTTGCCGGGCCCAGAATGGGGGAGAGCGTGTCCGCTGCGACGGCGAGGTCGTCTACGACAATGCCATGCGCAAAGAAGGTCGTTGCGGCCAGGATGACCATGGCCGAGTTGATCGCCCAGCCCACGCCCATCGAAAAGAGCGTGTCGAAGAGTTCGTAGCGCAGACGTTCCTCGATAATCTGCTCGCCTTGGCCTTCCAAGTGCATGGATTGGATGACCTCGGAGTGCAGGAAGAGGTTGTGAGGCATAACGACCGCGCCTAGGACACTTACGATAATCGCGGCCGAGCCGGTGGGCATACTGGGTGTGATCCAGCTTGCGGCGGCCTGCGGCCAGTCGACCTTGACCAGCGTAAGCTCAGCCAAAAACGAGAGTCCTACCACGCCGACGAAGGCGATGATCCCTCGCTCGGCGCGCTTGTAGGCGCTCGTCATGAGCATCGCCATCGATGCCGCGGCCACGATGACGCAGCCGGCGCGCACGGGCAGTCCAAAGAGCATCTGGAGCGCGATCGCGCCGCCCAGGACCTCGGCCATAGCGGTGGCGATGGTCGCGAGGTAGGCACTGGCGAGCACCGTGCGTCCAACGAAACGGGGGAGGTAGCGCGTCGTGGCTTCGGCAAGACAGGCGCCCGTTGCGATACCCAGGTGTGCAGCGTTGTGCTGCAACACGATGAGCATAATCGTGGACAGCGTGACCACCCACAGCAGCGCGTAGCCAAATTGCGAGCCCGCGGCCATATTTGAGGCCCAGTTGCCCGGATCGATAAAGCCGACGGTCACGAGCAGCCCGGGGCCGATATGCCGCGCAATGTCTAGGCCTCCGTGACCACCGGTGCGTCGGGAGCCAAAGTGTTGTTTGAGATGGTTGAGCATGGTGCGCTCCTGCGTGCCGTTTGTTTGACGCCGCAAAGGATACCCGTTTTAGGCTAAAAAGTTAACCAAAGCTAACAAAATTGTTGTATTTGAATAGGATGGTGAAAGGGGGGTTACCGAAATGTCTTGATCTGTAACATCTAGGCGCCAAAATTGGGTCTTCCTGTTACAGATTGAGATGTTTGAAGCGGTGAGCTTGAAGACCGAACTTGGGGCCCTTGTTGTCGTCCTTGAGGTCGGCGGCGCCCACTCGTAGGGCGTGCGTTACGCGATTGTTTCTTAACCGGGTGGAAACTCAAATGGGCTGTGATGCTCCTAGTATGCCTATTCAACTGACTGACTAAATATCTAGGGGAGGATCGCGATGCAGGCAGATTCCGCTCAACAGCAGGGCCTTTATCGCCCCGAATTCGACCACGATGCATGCGGCATCGGCGCGCTTGCCGATATCAACGGCGAGCGCCATCACCAGATTCTGGACGATGCGCTGTCCATTCTGGTCAACTTGGAGCACCGCGGCGGCACCGGACTCGAGAAGAACACCGGCGACGGCGCCGGAATCCTGTTCCAGGTTCCGCATCACTTTTTCCGCAAAGAGGCTCAAAAGTGCGGCCAGATTCTGCCGGCAGAGGGCGACTATGGCGTGGCCATGCTGTTCTTCCCGCAGGACGACAAGGGCGTAGAGGATGCCCGTCGCGTGTTTGAGGAGGGCTGCGCCGAGGCCGGCGTGCCGCTGCTCTTTTGGCGTGAGGTGCCGGTCGACCCGCACGACCTGGGCGAGACGGCCCGCGCCTGCATGCCTACTATCCTGCAGGCTTTCCTGGGCCGTCCGGACGACACGCTCGCCGGCGATGCCTTTGAGCGTCGCCTGTACGTGTGCCGCCGCACCATCGAAAAGAAGGCCGACGCTGAGTTCGCCCTGCGCGACAAGATCTTCTATGTGTGCTCCATGAGCTCGCGCACCATCGTGTACAAGGGCATGCTTGTTGCCACGCAGATGCGCCGCTTCTTCATCGACCTCAACGACGCCGCCGTCAAAACGGCCGTGGCACTCGTCCACTCGCGCTACTCCACCAACACTACTCCCAGCTGGGAGCGCGCACATTTTTATTTTTTTTTTATGGAGAACTGCGAGATCTACACCCTCAAGGGCAACGTCAACTGGATTCGCGCTCGCGAACCCAACCTGTACAGCCCCGTGCTGCAGCACGATCTTGAGCGCGTGATGCCCATCATCAACCGCGAGGGTTCCGACTCCGCGATTCTGGACAATGTGCTTGAGTTCCTGGTCATGAACGGTCGCCCGCTCACGCGTGCCGCGTCCATGTTGTTGCCCGAGCCGTGGGACCACAACGACAGCCTGAGCGAGGAACGCCGCGCCTACGACGCCTACCAGTCCATGCTCATGGAGCCCTGGGACGGCCCGGCCGCCATCGCCTTTACCGACGGTCGCACGCTGGGTGCCGCCCTCGACCGCAACGGCCTGCGCCCCGCCCGCTACTACGTGACGCGCGACGGCCGCTTTATGCTGGCGAGCGAGGTGGGCACCATCGAGGTGAGCCCCGAGAACATCCTGACGAGCGGCTGTCTGGGGCCGGGCCAGATGCTCGAGGTCGACTTTGCCCGCGGCCGCGTGATCTACAACGACGAGCTGCGCGCTCGTTACGCCAAGGAAAAGCCCTATCGCGACTGGATCGCCGAGGAGACGCTGACCGTCGACGCGCTCGACAAGCCCGTCGCGCCCACGCCCGCCGAGGATACCGAGGTGCCCGCCGCCGTGCGCATGGCCAAGCTCGGGTATCACTGGGATGATGTTGACGAAGTCGTGCGTCCCATGGCCCAGCAGGGCAAGGCGCCGCTCGCCTCGATGGGCATCGACGCGCCGCTGGCCTGCCTGTCCAAGAAGACGCGCTCGTTCTTTGACTACTTCTATCAGCTGTTCGCCCAGGTCACGAACCCGCCCATCGACGCCCTTCGCGAGCATATGGTCACCTCGACCACGCTCTACCTGGGCAACCACGGCAACCTGCTCGAGGACTCTCGTACGGCCTGCCAGCTGGTTCGCCTGGAGCGCCCACTGCTGAGCGAGGAGGAGTTCGACCGCATTTGCGCCATCGACCGCGTGGGCTTTAAGACCCGCCGTTTCCGTGCCGTCTACCGCCGCGATGCCGGCGAGGGCGCGCTGCAGGCTGCGCTCAAGCAGCTTGCCGAAGACGTCGAGGCTGCGGTTCGCGATGGCGTGAACATCGTGGTGCTGAGCGACCGTGCCGCTGCGGGCGAGGTGCCCGTGCCGTCGCTGCTCGCCGTGGGCTGTGTGCACAACCACCTGATCCGTGCCGGCGTGCGTACCTTTGCCGACATCGTGGTGGAGTGTGGCGACGCCGTGTCCCCGCACGACTTTGCGGCGCTGGTGGGCTACTCCGCGAGCGGCATCTATCCGTACAACGCGCATGCGTGCATTCGCGACTTGGCGGCGCACGGCGATCTGGACGTGACAGCCGAGCAGGGCATCGCCAACTACAACAAGGCTGCGACCGCCGGCATCGTCTCCATCATGTCCAAGATGGGCATCTCCACGGTGCAGAGCTACCACTCCGCGCAGATCTTCGAGGCCGTGGGCTTTACGCTGGAGTTTGTCAACGCGTACTTCGCCGGCACGGTGAGCCGTGTGGGCGGTATGGGTGTCGAGGACGTCGAGCGCGAGCAGAATGAGCGCTACGACGCCGCGCTCGCTATCCTTAAGAGCCCGGCTCCCGATCAGCTGCCCACGTTGGGTCTGACCAAGTGGCGCCCGCTCGGCGGCGAGGATCACCTCATCGCTCCGCAGACTGTCTACTTGCTGCGGACCGCCTGCCGTGAGGACAGCTACGACACCTTTAAGGAGTACAGCGCCCGCCTGCACCGCACCGGCCGTGCCGTGCGCCTGCGCGACCTGCTGGACTTTGATGCCGGCGGCCGCACCCCGGTGGCACTCGACGAGGTCGAGCCCGCGCTCAACATCGTTCGCCGCTTTAACACCGGCGCCATGTCGTACGGTTCCATCAGCAAGGAAGCACACGAGTGCATGGCCATCGCCATGAACCGCCTGCACGGCCGTTCCAACTCGGGCGAGGGCGGCGAGGATCCGCGCCGCGAGACCCCGCTGGCTAACGGTGACTCCAAGAATTCCGCCATCAAGCAGGTGGCAAGCGCGCGCTTTGGCGTGACGAGCCGCTACCTGTGCAGCGCCTTTGAGATTCAGATCAAGATGGCCCAGGGCGCCAAGCCCGGCGAGGGCGGCCACCTGCCCGGCAAGAAGGTCTACCCCTGGATCGCCGAGGTCCGTCAGTCCACGCCCGGCATCGGCCTGATCTCGCCTCCGCCGCACCACGACATCTACTCCATCGAGGACCTGGCGGAGCTTATCTTCGATCTTAAGAACGCCAACCCCGGCGCACGCGTGTCGGTCAAGCTGGTCAGCGAGGCCGGCGTCGGCACCATCGCCACCGGTGTGGCCAAGGGTGCCGCCGACAAGATCTTGATCAGCGGCCACAACGGCGGCTCCGGTGCTGCGGCGCGCGATTCGATCTGGCCCGCCGGTCTGCCGCTGGAGCTTGGCCTTGCCGAGGCCCAGCAGACGCTGCTGCAAAACGGCCTGCGCTCACGCGTGGTGCTCGAGGCCGATGGCAAGCTCATGGACGGCACCGACGTCGCCGTCGCCTGCCTGCTGGGTGCCGAGGAGTTTGGCTTTGCGACCATGCCGCTCATCTCCATGGGCTGCCTCATGCAGCGCGACTGCCAGCAGGATACCTGCCCGGCCGGCATCGCTACGCAAAACTGCCGCCTGCGTCGCGGCTTCCGCGGCAAGCCCGAGCACGTCGAGCGCTTTATGCTCTTTGTTGCCGAGCAGTTGCGCGAGGTCATGGCGAGCCTGGGCTTCCGCACCATCGATGAGATGGTCGGCCATCCCGAGTGCTTGCGCCAGATCGAGGTCCCGGACAACCGCAAGGCCAACCTGCTGGATCTGTCGCCCGTGCTGGCGAGCGCGACCTGTGAGTTTGGTGCCCACATCCCGGGTGCCGACGGCCGTCACTTCCTGCCCCAGATGGCTGCCGACAGCGAGCTTGACAAGACGCTCGACTCCACGTTGTTTGTGCCCTATACGGCCGATGCCCGTGCGCACCTGCGTCCGATTCGCTTTCGCGCCGACATCGCCAACGTCAACCGCTGCGTGGGCACCATCTTGGGCAACGCGGTGACCAAGGCGCATCCCGAGGGTCTGCCCGCCGGCTCCATCACCATCGATTGCGATGGTTCGGCCGGTCAGAGCTTTGGCGCTTTCCTGCCGCGCGGCATTACGCTCAACGTGTGCGGCGACGCCAACGACTACTTTGGCAAGGGCCTTTCGGGCGGCGAGGTATCGGTGCGCCCCAACCCGCATGCGACCTACAAGTTCGACGAGAACATCATCGTGGGCAACGTTGCGTTCTTTGGCGCCACGAGCGGTCGCGGCTTTATTAACGGCCTTGCCGGCCAGCGTTTCGCCGTGCGCAACTCCGGTGCCACGGTGGTGGTCGAAGGCTGCGGCAACCATGGCTGCGAGTACATGACGGGCGGTCTGGCGCTCATCCTGGGCGAGGTCGGACAGAACTTCGCCGCCGGTATGACTGGTGGCGTGGCTTATGTCTTTGACCAGTACGGCACGCTCGATGCCCGTGTGAACCACGCGAGCGTTGAGCTTAAAGCCCCGACGGCCGGCGAGCTGGCGCAGATTCGCGAGCTCATCCAGGAGCACGTGGACGCGACGCAGAGCCCGCGCGGCATTAAGCTGCTCTACAGCTTTGAGACGATGAGCAAGCACTTTGTGAAGGTCATTCCGACCGAGTACGAGCGCGTGCTGGCGATTGTCGCCGCCGCCGAGGCCGTCGGCAAGACGCATGCGCAGGCCGAGGAGCTGGCGTTTGACATTGTGACCGGTCGCGCAAGTGCCGCGGATGTCGCTCGCTTTGATGTCGCGGGCGGTGCGGCTGGCGCTGCGCCCGTGGCTGTCAGCCCTGTTGCTTCGACCAAGAAGGAGGCGTAAGTGCCATGGGTAAGCCCGGTGCTTTTCTTGATATCGATCGCGTGACCCACGAGCTGCGCCCCGTGGAGGAGCGCAGCCGCGATTTCGATCCGCTGTACGTGGAGCTCGACGACGACGCGCGCCGTGCCCAGGCGAGTCGCTGCATGATGTGCGGTGTGGCGTTTTGTCAGATGGGCGCGAGCTTTGGCAAGGCACGTCCGAGCGGCTGTCCGCTGCACAACCTGATTCCCGAGTGGAACGAGCTGGTGTACCGCGGCCGTTGGGACGAGGCTGCCGAGCGCCTGTCACTCACCTCGCCCATGCCCGAGTTCACGAGTCGCGTGTGCCCGGCGCTGTGCGAGGCCGCATGCAACCTGGGCTCGGTCGATGGCCAGCCCACGACGATCCATGACAACGAGCGCGCGATTAGCGACCATGAGTGGGCAAATGGCGGTCCGCACCGCTTTGAGCCGGCAGGGGAGGGTGCACCCACGGTTGCCGTGGTGGGCTCCGGTCCCGCTGGTCTGGTGGCAGCATGGGAGCTTGCGCGTCGTGGGGCCCGCGTGACTGTGTTTGAGCGCGACGACCGCCCAGGCGGTCTGCTCATGTACGGCATTCCCAACATGAAGCTCGAGAAGTCCGTGGTCGAGCGTCGCGTGGCGCTCATGCGCGAGCTGGGCATTGTGTTCGAGCTGAGTGCCGACGTGAGCGATCCCAAGGTTACCGCCAAGCTCGACGACTTTGACGCCGTCGTGGTGGCTGCCGGCGCCCGTGCTCCGCGTGGGCTTTCGGCTGCGAGCATTGATGCCCCGGGCGTGGTGTATGCCGTGGACTGCCTGACGGCTTCGCCCGTCTCGGTGCTCGATGGCGGCGAGCCTGCGGTGAACGCGCGCGGCCTGGACGTTGTGGTCATTGGCGGCGGCGATACCGGTAACGACTGCGTGGGCACCGCGGTACGTCAGGGTGCGCGCAGCGTGCACCAGTTTGAGTTCTTGCCGGCTGCGCCCGATAAGCGCGCGGCGAGCTTCCCCTGGCCGCTGTGGCCCAACGTTAAG
>CAJMJM010000068.1 GCA_905213725.1 Collinsella aerofaciens | reverse complement strand
GCGCCCATCATGGAAATCTACCGCAAGCTCAAGGAGAACGAGGGCGACGACAAGTCCATCGGCGAGTATGTCGAGTCCAATCACTCCCGCCAAGCCGCGACCCTCAACAACTACAACATCAGCTGCGATATCTACGGCGGCTCGGGCCTTGAGCCGGCTGCGCAGATTCACAACGAGGTTACCGCCGAGATTATCGAGCGCCTGCACGAGCAGGGCACCATCTCCAAGCGCTCCACGCTGCAGTTCTACGACGCCAAGGCCGGCACGTTCCTCAACGGCCGCCAGGTCATCGGCCGCTGCCCCATCCAAGGCTGCAAGTCCGAGAAGGCTTATGCCGACGAGTGCGACCTGGGTCACCAGTTTGAGCCCGAGGAGCTCATCGCGCCCAAGAGCCAGCTCACCGGCGAGGTGCCCGAGCTGCGCCCGGTCGACAACCTCTACTTTGACCTGCCGGCCTACCTCGACTTTATGAAGACCTACACCGCCAAGCTCGCCCAGAACCCGCAGGTTCGCTCCGTGGTCTCCAAGACCATGGAGGAGTGGCTGCTGCCGGCACAGCTCTATATTCAGAACAAGTTCCGCGAGGCTTTCGATGCCGTCGAGGATCAGCTTCCCGAGCACACCGTGCTGGAGCCCGAGGGCAACAAGAGTAGCTTTACCGTCACCTTCCCCAGCTGGAAGGAGCGCGACGACGCCCACGCGGTGCTCGCCAACGGCGGCGTGCGCTTCCGCAGCGGCAAGGCGCTCGTGCCCTTCCGCATCACCGGCAACATCGACTGGGGCGTTCCGGTGCCCCAGGTCGACGGCGTTTCCGACGTCACCTGCTGGTGCTGGCCCGAGAGCCTGTGGGCGCCCATCAGCTACACGCGTACCGTACTCGCCCGCGACGCCCGCGCCGCCGGCGTGACCGAGGGTGTCGCCGCCCAGGACGCCGCCCTTATGGGCGAGCCCGCCGCCGACTCCACACAGGTGCCCGCGCCCACCTACCAGCACAGCTCGCTCGACTGGCGCGACTGGTGGTGCTCGGACGACGCACAGATCTACCAGTTTATCGGTCAGGACAACATCTACTTCTACTGCATCGCGCAGACCGCCATGTGGGAGGCCCTGGGCTGGGACCTCACGCAGAGCACCGTCAGCGCCTGCTACCACCTGCTCTACATGGGCAAAAAGGCCAGCTCGTCCTCGCAGACGCCTCCCCCGCCGGCAGACGACCTACTCAACCACTACACCTGCGAGCAGATGCGCGCGCATTGGCTGTCGCTCGGCCTGTCCGAGAAGCCGGTGAGCTTTAGCCCCAAGGCATACGACACGCGCGTGACCGGCAAGGACAAGGACGGCAACGAGGTGCGCGCCTGCGACGACAAGCGCGTTATCGACCCCGCCCTTAAGGAGAGCGCGCTGCTGACCGGCGTGTTCAACCGCCTGGCCCGCAGCTGCTTCTACGGCGTCGCCGTCAAGGAGGGCGACGAGAGTCCCTATCGCAACGGTTGCATCCCCGCCGGTGCCGCTTCTGACACCGTGGTCGAAGCCGCCCAGCAGGCAGCCCTCGCCTTTGAGCAGGCCATGTACAAGTTCGAGACGCACCGAGCGCTCGCTGTGTGCGACGACTACCTGCGCGCCGCCAACAAGCGCTGGAGCGATGCCTCCAAGGCCGCCAACAAGCTCGAGGGCGAGCCGGCCAACGCCGCCATGACGCAGGCCCTCGTCGACGCCTTTACCGAGCTGCGCGTAGCGACCGTGCTCATGCACGGCATCGTGCCGGCCGGCTGCGAGCTCATCTGCGAGTACTTCGACGTTGACCCGGTCGCCTTCTTTAGCTGGGATAACATCTTTGCCTCCACGGATGAGTTTGTGGAGAGCCTGGGCGAGAAGCCCGGCGAGCACCGCGTGAAGCCGCTGCCCCCGCGCTTCGACTTCTTCAGCAAGCACGAGAGCCAGTGCTAAGCCAACACCAAGGCAGAGTAGTCAATTTGGGACGGGGCTATTTTAGCTACCCCGTCCCAAATTTAACTGCAACGCCTGCCGAAACGGACGGGCAGCTAAAATAGCCCCGTCCCAAATTGACTACTTTTAATGGAATGGGAAGGAAAGACGGATGTCCAAGCCGCGTCGTCGTAAGCAGAAAAAGCAGGTCAAGCCCGAGCTCAAGCTCAGGCAATTTGCCGCCACCGAGCTTTCCGACCAGCTTGCCGCCCTTCCCTGCGCCGCCGACCTGCCGCGCTTTATGGTCGACACGGTCGCCGGCGCCTATGCGCCCGCCGATGCCGAGCTCATGATCGAGGGCTTCGGCGCCGCGGCCACACGCCCGGTCACGCTGCGCGCCAACACGCTCAAGGCGACCGCCGAGGACATCGCTGCGGCGCTCGGTGCCGCCGGCATCGCCCACAACCCCGTCGCTTGGTACCCAGACGCCTTTATCCTGCCCGAGGCCCAGGTTTCCGATCTGTGGGATCTCGACATCTACCGCGACGGCAAGATCTACCTACAGAGCCTGTCGTCCATGATGCCGCCTTTGGTGTTGGGCGCCCAGGCAGGCGAGGACATCCTGGACATGTGCGCAGCCCCTGGCGGCAAGACGACGCAGATCACCGCCCTCACCCAGGGCCAGGCGCATCTCACAGCCTGCGAGATGAGCATTCCCCGCGCCGAAAAGCTCGAGTCAAACCTCCATCGCCAGGGTGCCAAAAACGTGCCCGTCATGCGCATCGACGCACGCGAGCTCGACGAGTTCTTCCGCTTTGACCGCATCCTGCTCGACGCTCCTTGCACCGGCACAGGCACCGTCATCAGCGGCAACGAGAAAAGCCTGCGCGGCCTGACCGAGCAGCTGCTTGGCAAGTGCGCCCGCTCGCAGCGCGCGCTTCTGGACCGCGCCATGGGAGCCCTCAAACCGGGCGGCACGCTCGTCTATTCCACCTGTTCGATCTTGCCGCAGGAAAACGAGGACACCCTGCAAGAGGCCCTCGACAAGCATATGGACTGCGAGCTCATCCCCCTCGACGGCACGCCAAGCGAAAGTGAAGCACGCCGCGCCCAGGAAGCTGGTGAGGAGCCGCACATCGAGTCCAACGCCCTGACCGAGGCCATTGCTGCGAGTCAGGTATCGGCCATCGCCAACGGCCTGCCCGGCACGCTGACCATTCCGCCTAGCCGCGACTTTGAGGGCTTCTACATTGCCCTGATTCGAAAACGCAGCTAGCGCACGGATCCAAAACTCAACAAGCTATCTCTGTGCGCGTTTGCCCTGCTGGTCGCGATGCTGTTTAAGCATCGCGCGCTCCTTGCGTTCGGCCCCTTTGCCCTTAATGGCCGTGACCACAAAGTAGATGACCGCGGCGGCTACGATTGCGCCCACGCATAGGCCAATCGAGCCCAACATTGCCGAAAATTCCATACCGCGTCACCTCTCTTTTAAACGGGACTTTCAAGATAGCACCTCGATACCCGCCACCACAGCTCCTTCACGTTCGCCGGCCCTTCGGTCTAACGGATGGCGCGGCGGGGAAAAATCAACTCGTCAAACGATTTAGCATTCGCAATTCCGGCTGCATCGCGCCGGCCATCATCACATAGAATCGAGCCTCCATGGATACCCTCAACGATCTAAATGAGCGCGTCGACGCCTTCGTCGGCACCAGCTCCTTCGACACGCCTGCGGCGGCAAACGACCAAGCTCCCATCGATGTGCCCGCCGAGGTGCACGAGGACATCGTCACCTCGGTCGATTTTTCCGAGGTCGAGCTTGCAGACGAGTTCACCGAGCCCCAAATAGCCGTCACGCCCAACGGCCTGCTCCCCATGGAGCCCCTGCCCATCGACGGACGCCTGCGCAAGGCTGCCCTTCGCATGCCCGACGAGATCGAGGAGGCCAGCGGCTTCACGCTCTTTGGCCGACGCATCAAGTCGCTCATTTACACCACCGATGTCGCGGTTATCCGCAACTCCAACGCCGACGCCGTCTTTGCGGTCTACCCTTTCACGCCGCAGCCCGCCATTACGCAAGCGCTGCTGACCGTCGCCGAGTGCCCGGTCTTTGTAGGCGTGGGTGGCGGAACTACGACCGGTAAGCGCTCCGTGCAGATGGCAGCCGTCTCCGAGATGCAGGGCGCGGCGGGCTGCGTGGTCAACTCCCCCGCTACTGCCGAGATGGTCGAGCACATCACCAACATCGCCGACATCCCCGTCATCGCCACGGTCGTTCGCTGCGACGACGATGCTCACGCCAAGGTGCGCGCTGGAGCCAAGATTCTCAACATCGCCGCCGGCAAGAACACGCCCCAGGTCCTACGCGAGCTGCGCGAGCACTATCCCAACCTGCCGCTTATCGCGCCGGGCGGCAAGACGCCCGAGAGCATTCGCGAGACCATCGCCGCCGGCGCCAACGCCATCATCTGGACACCGCCTTCGGCCCAGCAGCTACAGACCGACATGATGCAGCGTTATCGCAAGATGAAGGAAGACGCCACACCTGTCATCTCGCGCGACGACGTGCCCATTATCGACCAGGTCGCCGCCGCCGAGGTCAGCCAAGTCGAGAACATGAATCCCGATGTGCCGATTCCCGACGAAGTCATCGAGCGCGTCGCTTCGATCCACGAGCGCGTCGAGGAGCATCGCGCCAACCGCGGCCTCAAGCCGTCACTGCACGGCTTTTTCTTCCGCGGAAAGAAACGCTAGCAAAACATCTTGGCCCGCCCCACAAACGTGAGGCGGGCCGTTTTCGTTTGAGCAATCATGCAGCGACGTGATGGGGCAAATTAATCCACGCGCTTGTCGCCCATAAAGAAGAGCGCCACCGTACCAGGTCCGGTATGCGAGCCAATCAGAGTACCGATGTCATTGATCTCAATCTTGCCTTTAAGCTGCGGAACCTGTTCCTCAATCAGCGCCGCGACCGCCTCGGCATCCTCGCGGCACGCCGACTGCGACATGATGCACTTACCCGAATAATCTGCACCGTCCTGTACGTGTGCCATCATGGTCTTAGCCATCTCGGAAATCGCGCGCTTCTTAGTGCGTATCTTCTCACGTGGCGACAGCTTGCCGTCGCAATCGACCGTCATAAGCGGGCAAATCTTAAGCGACGTGCCGATGATCGCACTCGCAGCCGAAATGCGACCGCCGCGCAGGTAGCTCGACAGATCGGTCGAGAAGAACCAGTGGTGCAGGTTGAGCTTGTGCTCCTCGATCCAGGCAGCCGTCTCGTCGAGTGAAGCCCCACTATCGCGCACATCGGCGGCATATTCCAACAACAGGCCAAAGCCCGAAGACGCCGCCAGCGAATCGATGACGCGCACCTTGCCGCCCTCGGGATAGCGATCCGCAAGCATCTGCGCCGCGACGCAGGCCGATCCATACGTGCCCGAAATACCCGACGACAACGTCAGGTGCAGCACGTCTTTACCCTCGGCAACAAACGGCTCCCAAAACTCCTCGTACTCACCCACGCTCACCTGAGACGTCTTGGGCATGGCGCCCGCGGCAATCTGGGCAAAAAACTCGTCCGGCGTAATCGACTGATACAGATCGTCCGTATAGACAACATCGTCGATCTCGTAATGAAAACACACGACAGGGATATTGCGCGACGCAAAGAACTCACGGGTTCGATCGGCGGCGGATTCACAGGTCAGGACAAAATCACTCATATGAGGCTCCTTACTCATTGCTGCGCAAATTATCGCACAGTGAGCCTACATGCGGTACATATGTCCACTATTTACCAAATCGAACCAATAATAGTGAACATCTTTACCACCATCGTCTCCACCGACCCGACGCATAAATATTTTTGTTTTTAATGATAGGGGGATCAACGAGACCAACACATCTACCTTCACTAAATCGATTTACCAAACCGTTCAGCCGACAATTCAGCCGCTGGCGCAAAATCGAAACAAAAGCGGCGCATACTGGTAAACGTTTGACGCTGTTTATCAGTTTTACCAGCCCCATCGGAAGGTGTTTCATGGTCGCATTCGATCGCAACCCGCAAGACTTCAAGTATCTGCGCCTGCTGTCGAGACAGTTCCCCACCGAACAATCCGCATTTACCGAAATTATCAACCTCTCGGCCATCCTCAACCTACCCAAGGGCACCGAGCATTTTATGAGCGACGTGCATGGTGAGTACGAAGCCTTTATGCACATCCTCAACAACTGCTCGGGCGTCGTGCGCGAACATGTCGACGAGATTTTTGGCGACACGCTCTCCTTTGACGAAAAGGGCGAGCTGTGTACGCTCATCTACTACCCGCGCGAGAAGATCGACCTGGTCCGCAGCCGGCGCGAGGACTCGCCAACCTGGTACAAGACGATGCTTGACCAGCTCATCATGGTCGCTCGCTCACTTTCAAGCCGCTACACGCGCTCCAAGGTGCGTAAGGCCATCCCGCGCGTCTACGCCTACATCATCGACGAGTTGTTGCACACGCACCCGGACGAGAACAACTATCGCGTGCGCTATCACGAGCGCATCGTGGAGTCCATCCTAGAGACCGCCAGCGCCGACGACTTTATCGAGTCGCTCGCCTCGCTCATCAAGCGCCTGGCCGTCGACCACTTGCACCTGGTGGGCGACATCTTCGACCGCGGCGGCGGCGCGGCCAAAATTATGGACCGTCTGCTCACCTACCATTCACTCGACATCCAGTGGGGCAACCACGACCTGCTGTGGATGGGCGCTGCGGCCGGTGAGCCCGCCTGCATCGCCACGGTGTTGCGCAACAACCTACGCTACGACAACTACGAGATCCTGGAGAACGACTACGGCATCTCGCTGCGTGAGCTTGTCGCCTTTGCCGATGCCACCTACACCGCCGGTGAGTCCATCACCCCGCTGATCAAGGCCATCAACGTGCTGCTCTTTAAGCTCGAGGGCCAGATTATCCAGCGCCACCCCGAGTTCGATATGACCGACCGCCTGTTACTCGACAAGATCGACCACGACACCGGCACGGTCACGCTCGCCGACGGCAGCGTGTGGCCGCTCACGACCAACGACTTCCCCACCGTCGACCCGGCGGACCCCTACACGCTCACGTCTCAGGAGCAGCACATCATCGACAAGCTCGTGTCCGAGTTTGTAACCGCCGATCACCTGCATCGCCATATCGATTTCCTCTACACCCACGGCTCGATGTACAAGGTCGCCAACGGCAACCTGCTCTTCCACGGCTGCGTTCCGCTCAACGAAGACGGCACCTTTAGCAGCATGAACTGCCTGGGCACCTGGCACGCTGGCCGCGATTATCTCGATTTTTGCGACCACATCGCCCGCCGCGCGTGGCGCGTGGGCGACCGCGATGCCCTCGACTGGATGTGGTACCTGTGGATTGGCTTCAATTCACCCGCCAGCGGACGCCTGGTGCGTACCTTTGAGCGCGCCTATATCGCCGATAAGAGCACCTGGGTCGAGCCGATGGACCCGTACTTTACGCTTACCAAGTCGCCCTCGGTCTGCGATGATATCATGCGCGAGTTTGGCGTCGCGCCCATGGCATGCTCGCCGACCGGCCACATCATCAACGGCCACACGCCCGTTAAAACCACCAAGGGCGAGCAGCCCATCCGCGCCGAGGGCAAGCTGCTGGTCATCGATGGCGGCTTCTGCCGCGCTTACCATCCCAAGACGGGCATCGCCGGCTATACGCTCATCTCGAGCTCGCGCGGCTGCCGCCTCAAGTCGCACCGGGCCTTTACGACGGTTGCCGAGGCACTCACGCGCAACGTGGACATCGAAAGCGAGACCAACCGTTTTGACCAAGCAGACCGTCGCCGCATGGTGAGCGACACCGATACTGGCGCCAAGATTCGCAGCCAGATCCAGGATCTGCGCCAGCTGCTCGATGCATATAGAAACGGTGCTATCGAAGAGCGCGTCTAGCCCCACCCGCGGGGATTGGCTAAACTTGCTGAGTTTGTCATCCCCACGGCGTCCCCGCGCCACCCTAAGGCAGGTACCATGCAAAAGCTCCTTGCGCAGATCATGAAATTTGGCGTCGTCGGTGTCATTGCCACGGTTATCGACTTTGGCATTATGAATCTGCTCCACTACGGTCTGGGCCTCAACATCCTAATCGCCAACACCAGCGGCTTTATCATCTCACTCATCTTTAACTACCTCGCAAGCATGAAGTACGTGTTTGCGCACAAGGAAGGCATGAGCCGCCGCCGCGAGTTCATCATCTTTGTCGTGCTGTCCGTGATCGGTTTGGTGCTCAACGACGGCATCGTGCTGGCGCTCAACGCCGGCCTGGGACTCGAGGCCAATATCGCCAAGATCTGCGCCACCGCGCTTGTCATGGTCTACAACTTTGTGACCCGAAAAATCTTCCTGGAGGGCGACGAGACCAAGTAGCTCGAAACCCCTGCAGCATTACGGCGCCCACGGACGACGTGCACTCAGCGCAGTATCGTCCGTGGGTGCCGCTCGTTTACGGGCAAATTTTCAACGTTTGCGGATTAGCTCTTGAAAATTTGGCGAGTTCATATAGTTCTTGGCAAAGACCTTACGTTTCCCTTGTAAAAGCTCTAAAGTATCCTCTGCTCGATTCATCAACGCATTGGATGTGATTACGTGCGCAAGGCGCTGGCACAACCTCATACCAAGCAGTTCCTCAAGTTTGCTGTCGTGGGTCTTATCTCCTTTGGCATCGACTGGGGCATGCTCATTGCGCTCGTCGAGCTGTTCCACCTCGACTTTTTGATGAGCACCACGATTTCGATTATCACGTCCGTCGTGGTCAACTACTGGCTCAGCATGAAGTACGTGTTCGACCACCGCGAAGGCATGAGCCGCAAGCGCGAGTTCACGATCTTCACCATCCTGTCGGTGATCGGCCTGGGCCTCAACGACCTGTACATGTTTGTGGGCGTCACGTTTTTGAGCATCGGCTACCAGGCCATGAAGGCCATCGCCACGTTCCTCGTCACCTGGTACAACTACTTCAGCCGCCGCTTCTTCCTCGAGGGCGCACGGTCATAGTCGATTCACTATTTGCTTGAATGTATAACCGGTTGGAATTCCCGTTCCAACCGGTTTTTTGTTTGCAGAGAGACCCGGCGACCCAGTCCCATTCGCATGAAAAACGGGCGGTCCGGATGTTGGCCCGAACCGCCCGTCTGGCGCGCTATGTCGAGGCCTCTAGCCCGTTACGTAATACCAAACGACGTTGTCGTCATTGGAGAGAACGTAGTTACTGCAGGCCGTCATGGGCGGTGTGCCGTTGACGGAGTACATCCAGCCGCTCGTGCCGCCGTACTGTTTCTCGGCCAAACCACCAATCGCGGAAACATACGTGCCGTACGACGAGCCGTGTGCGTTGACAGAAAGGCCTAGCGCGCACAGGGCATCGTAACCGGTGGCGCCTTCGTTAAAGGTAAAGGTGCCGCCAGAGGACACAGGATTGCCCACAGCGCTCGATGTGACCGAAACCGTCACCGTAACGTAGCTGGACTCCTGTGAGCCGCTTTGGCTGCCCGAGGAGGCGTTTCCACCATTAGAGGACGAGGCTCCATCAGACGACTGGCCACCGCCCGAAGAAGCACCGCCAGACGCATTGGAAGTATCACCGGCTCCCGTATTTTGGGCAGCGGATTTATCGCCAGACTTCTTGCCGCCCCGGTCCTCGGACTTCTTGCTATCCGAGTTTTTGTCCGATTCCTTGTTTGAAGACTCGGAATCGTCCTTGGCGTCGTTCGAACCCTTGGGCTCGTCTTTTGCATCATTCGAAGATTTGGAATCCTTGGAACTGGCCTCGCCCGAAGCGGCAGACGAGCCAGACCCCTTGGTGTCCTTGGCGACGCCGCTCTCCCCCGTCTCGGTCTGAACGATCCAGTCAATGGACCAGGCGCCGCTCTCGGAAGGAAGGACGAAGCCCAGCGAGACGTCGATCAGAATGGTACACTCGGCAGCAAGACCGCCAAGGAGCGCCTTGCGACGAGAGTCGGGCGCCGCC
>CAJMJM010000067.1 GCA_905213725.1 Collinsella aerofaciens | reverse complement strand
GACTGCATCGCCATCAAGAGCGGCAAGCTGGGCATTGAGCCCGAGCTTCGTCCCGCCACGCACGACGTGCTGATCTCTCACTGCTACATGCACGATGGCCACGGCGCCGTGGTCTTGGGGTCCGAGGCCGCCGGCGGCATCAAGGACCTCACCGTGAGCAAGTGCCTCTTTGAGCGCACCGACCGCGGCCTGCGCGTCAAGACCCGCCGCGGGCGCGGCAAGGATGCCGTCAACGAGGGCATTACCTTTGAGCACATTCGCATGGACGAGGTGCTCACGCCCTTCGTGGTCAACTCCTTCTACTTCTGTGACAAGGACGGCAAGACCGATTACGTGCAGTCTCGCGAGGCTTTGCCTGTCGACGACCGCACGCCCGGCTTTGGTGCCACGACGTTTTGCGATATCGAGGCTACCAACTGCCATGCTGCCGCGGCCTATATCACAGGTCTGCCCGAGAGCAAGGTGACACGTCTGACGTTCCAAGACGTTCACGTTACCTTTGCCGACGATGCCGAGCCCTTTGTGCCGGCCATGGCCTGTGGTGTGGAGCCGATGGTGCGCCAGGGCATCATTGCGCAAAACGTCAAGGTACTCGACCTGCAAAATGTGGTTATTGAGGGCCAGGACGGCGAGGAGCTGCAGCTCCAGAACGTCGACAAGGTTGTCCGTTCCTAACTCGGGTTGATGACCAGGGCTGCATTGTCGGATAAATCGGCAATGCAGCCCTTGTGCGATACGGCCGTGTGCGCTGCGCTACGCATCATGGTGAAAGGGAATACATGCTCAATAAAACGATTCCTGTCGGGGTCGATGGCTCGTCTGCCACGATTACGTCTTATGTTTTTGCCCCGACCGAAGATGCTTATGCTTTAAAACCGCTGCCTGCAGTTGTGGTCGTGCCAGGAGGCGGCTACGATCACGTTTCGCCGCGCGAAGGCGAGCCGGTAGCGCTTCGTTTGTTGGCGATGGGCTACCAAGCGTTTGTACTGAACTATTCGGTTGCTCCGGCTGTCTATCCGCTGGCATTGCAAGAACTCGCGCGGGCGGTCGATACCGTCCGAAGCCATGCGGCAGAGTACTGTGTCGATCCTGATCGGATTACGGTCATGGGTTTTTCGGCCGGCGGGCATCTAGTTGGCTTGCTCGGGGCGCTTTGGGACCAACCCTGGCTTGCAGAGTCGATTGCGGCATCGCCTGAGTCGATTCGGCCTGACACACTTTGCTTGTGCTATCCGGTCGTAAGCTCGGGGGCCTATGCTCATCGTGGTTCATTTGAACACCTAACGGGTGCCGATGGCGCTTTGGCTCAAAAGTTGTCGATCGAGAATATGGTGGGCGAGGGCTTCCCCCGTACGTTCTTGTGGCATACCGCCGAGGATGCATCGGTACCAGTTCAAAATAGCCTCCTTCTTGCGCAGGCTCTTGCCGACCACGGGATTGGCTTTAGCCTACATGTCTTTCCGCATGGAAAGCATGGGGCATCGCTCGCCACGGCCCTAACGGCATTTAAGGGCTGCGCCGAGCATATTCAGCCACAAGTTCAGGGCTGGCCTGAACAGTTCGCTTCCTGGGAGCGTGATGGACGATGAGCGAAAGCATCTATACACTGCGCGTTTCGAGGGTTGCGGCAGGAGCATATCCAACGATTTCCGATGCCTTGGCGGCAGCCGATCAACTCTATCCGGATGCCGAGCAACCGGTGACAATCCATATCGAGCCGGGTGAGTACCGCGAACGGGTCGAGATTCATCGACCGTATGTGACGCTGGTGGGCGAGACGGCTGACAGCGTGCGTATCGTGGGCAGTCTGGGCGCCAAGATGCCCTCGGGGGACGGATCGGGCATTGACGGAAAGCTCGGCACCTTTAGGACCTATACCGTTTTGGTCGATGCCGACGACGTGCGGCTCGAGAACCTCACAATCGTCAACGATGCCGGCGACGGTCGCGAGGTGGGGCAGGCGATTGCCCTGTACGCCGACGGCGACCGTTTGGTGGTCGACGCCTGTTGCATTACGGGGCGCCAGGACACGCTGTTTTTGGGCCCGTTGCCCCCGCGCGAAGTCAAACCGGGCGGATTCATTGGACCCAAGCAGTTTGCGCCGCGTCGGGTGGGCCGTCAGTATTTTCGACGCTGCCGGATTGAGGGCGACGTCGACTTTATCTTTGGCGGCGCGTGTGCCTATTTTGAGGGGTGTGAGATCCGCTCGCTCAACCGCAATATGGACGTGAACGGTTACGTGACGGCGGCATCGACGCCCGAGGGAGAGCCATACGGCTTCGTGTTCCACGGCTGCTCGTTTACAGCCGCGCAAGATGTGGCACCGGATTCGGTCTATTTGGGTCGTCCTTGGCGTGAGTGGGCCCAGACCGTGCTGATCGATTGCTGGCTGGGACAGCATATCAAGCGCGAAGGTTGGTGGGATTGGGCTAAGCCAGCGGCGCACGAGAGGGCGCACTACGCTGGTGCAAGCCTACATGGCCCGGCGAGTGATGCCGAAAACTGGGCGCCATGGGCGCACGAGCTCGATGCGACAGCCACTACCCGATACGCCCGCGAACAGGTGCTTTCCGGTGCGGACGGCTGGGACCCCGAGGGCGGCGACGGTGATGCGGTGGAGACGGCTGGGCTATCTGCCAATGGCCGCACCGTGCACATCGAGACGTACTGCGAGGACGAGTCTTCGCTACGCGCCCGACTGAAGCGCGAAGGGCGCTCGGCCGCATTTACGGGCAAGACCCCTGCAGACTTTGAGGCGTGGAAGGTCGCGACCAGGGCTCGTCTGTGCGATGTTTTGGGTCTTTCGCTTATGGACCGCGTCCCGATTGAGATTCGTGAGCTCAGCTGCGTGCGGGTTGCCGGCGGCATTGTGCGTACTCATGCGATGCTGCAGGTTGAGCACGATGTGTGGATGCCGTTTTACCTGTTGGAGCCGTCACATCCGAAGCTTGATGGACGGGGGCTTAAGCGTTGCTATATCTGCCCGCATGGCCATCAGGGAGCGGGTGCTGCAAGTGTAGCCGGTGTTGCGGGCGTGCCGGCGGTCGACGATGCTGTGCGTAAGTTCAATTACGACTACGGTCTACGTTTGGCGCGTATGGGTTACGTGACCGTCTGCCCCGACGCACGCGGTTGGGGATACCGTCGTGACTGGAAGGGTCAGGGCGATGACGAGAACAGCTACCTGCGCGGTACGTGTCTGAATCAAGCACGTATGGCCGAGCCACTGGGTCTTACGGTCGCGGGCCTCAACGTCTGGGACAACATGCGCTTGATCGATTACTTGGAGGCGCGCGGCGACATTGCCATGGATGACTGGGGTGCTTTGGTTTTTCGGGTGGCGGCTACATGACGTTGTACCTGGCCGCACTCGACCCGCGTGTGCGCAAGGCGTTTGTCTCGGGCTATCTGTACGGTGTCGACGATTCGCTGCTGCATCTCAATGGCAATTGCAGCTGCAACTACACACCCGGACTTTGGCGCTTACTCGACATGGGCGATATTGCCTCGCTCATCGCGCCGCGCCCGTTGTTAGTGCAGAGCTGCGAAGAAGATCATCTGAACGGTTCGCGCGGGCTGAAAAATGTCGATGAACAGCTCAAGATCGTGCGCGATGCCTACAAGTTGCTGGGCCGCAGAGATGCTCTGCGGCACGAGGTGTGTCCGGGTGGACACCATCTGGGCGTGGCGCATCTTGTCGAGGATATCGAATGGCTCGATTCGTACGTTGCGAAATGCGACCGTGCATAGCCCCTCGGCATGCTGCAAATAAACGGTACGTACCTGTATGGCCGCCAATGGGCGGATGAGGAGAAGATTATGGAAACGAAGAACTTGAGTGAATCGACCATTTGCTGCTTTGGCGATTCGACCACATGGGGGGATAACGGATGCGGCGCAGGCGGCAACGACATCTCTTGGACTTCGCATCTGGGCGCGTTGCTGGGAGGCGCGGTCGTCGAGAACTTTGGCATCAAGGGTTCGCGTATCGCTATCAAGGCCGACCGTACCGATTCGTTTGTCGAGCGTCTGGACGGTATCGACGATGCGGCCGATATCTACATCGTCTTTGGCGGCGTCAACGACTTTAGCCGCAACGTGCCACTTGGCGAGTTGGGTAGCACCGATGTTCATGATTTCTATGGTGCACTCGATTACCTGATCCGCACCATCATGGCACGCTCGCCTCAGGCAAAGCTCGTGTTTATGACGCCGTGCAAGACGAGCGGCAAGCACGAGAAGGATATCCCGGCAAGCGACGAGCTCAACCACCTGGGGTTGACGCAGGCCGCCTACGTGCGAGCGATGCTCGAAGTCTGCGACCGCTACTCCGTGCCGGTGATTGACCTGTATGCGCAAAGCGGCATCAGCCCGTTTTTGCCGGAGCACCGCAAGCTCTATATGCCGGACGGTCTGCATTACAGTCCTGCCGGTTATGAGCGTCTGGCGCATCGCATCGCCGCGGGTCTCACCGCCGTTTGCCGCTAAAAGTCTGCCGTTTGCGGGGAATATAGGGTTAACGTTCACCCTATATTCCCCGTTCGCGTTACACTAGGGTTAACGTTCACCTATCGTTTATGTCAGAGGGGACAGCAATGGGTTGCAATCAAATCCT
Source organism: Collinsella aerofaciens (assembly GCA_905213725.1). Taxonomy (GTDB): domain Bacteria; phylum Actinomycetota; class Coriobacteriia; order Coriobacteriales; family Coriobacteriaceae; genus Collinsella; species Collinsella aerofaciens_BZ. The sequence continues at coordinate 5,476 of CAJMJM010000067.1, read as the reverse complement.
GGATCGTTATATCGAGCAGTTGATCGAGACCTCTACGCCGCAGGCGCCGGCTTGGAATATCGAAAAGATTCGCGCCGGCAAGGAGAACACCTGGAACTATATCGACGGCTGCATGATCAAGGCGCTCATCGAGCTGTACGAGATCACGGATGAGCAGCGCTACCTGACCTTTGCCGATGACTACATCGATTTTTTTGTCCAGGACGACGGTACCATCAAGCATTACAACCCGCAGGAGTACAACCTCGATAACGTCAATGCGGGCAAGACCCTCTACAAGCTCTATGACCTGGTGGGCAAGCCCAAGTACCGTGCCGCCATGGACACCATCTACCGCCAGCTCGAGACCCAGCCGCGCACCAAAGAAGGCGTGTTTTGGCACAAGGCCGTTTATCCCAACCAGATCTGGCTCGATGGCATGTACATGGCACAGCCGTTCTACATGCAGTACGAGCTGAGCTTCCACAACCGTCGCGCCTGCTCGGACAGCTTCCATATGTTCCAGGTTGTGCATGACCTGATGCGCAACCCCCTCAACGGTCTGTACTATCACGCTTACGACGCGAGCCGCAAACAGTTCTGGTGCGACCCGGTCACCGGCCTTTCGGCTAACTTCTGGCTGCGCGCCGAGGGCTGGTTTGCCATGGCGCTTATCGACACCTGGGAGCTCATGCCGCCTTCGATGTCGGCCGAGAAGGACGAGATCCGCAAGATGTTCCACGACCTGATTGACGCCATGCTGCCGTATCAGGACGAGAAGACCGGCATGTGGCATCAGGTCATCAACCTGCCCAATATCGCCCCCAACTACCTGGAGGAGTCGGGCAGCGCGATCTTTGCCAACGCCATCATGAAGGGCGTGCGTCTGGGCGTGTTGGGTGAGCGCTACTACCAGTACGGCCGTCGCGCCTTCGACGGCATCTGCGAGACCTGCCTTTCCGAGCACGATGGCCAGCTGGCGCTCGACAACATCTGCCTGGTTGCGGGCCTGGGCAACACCGCGCACCGCGAGGGCACGTTTGATTACTACATGAGCGAGCCCGTGGTCAAAAATGATGCAAAGGGTGTGGCGCCGCTGGTGCTTGCCTATATCGAGACCAAGCATCACGACAAGCTGGCCGGTAAGCGCGATCCGCTCGCCCCCTCGGGCGTGTGCTCCATCGAGGACCCGTTTGGCGGATACACTCCGGGCATCAATGCCCGTAAGGGGTGTGAATAGCATGGAGGCCATTACTCCGGGCGTACGTTTACACGACCTTCCGCAGGGGACCGTCGAGGAACGCATTCGCATGGCGGGAGAGCTGGGCTTTTCGTGCATTCAGCTGCCGAGCAAGGTGCTCTACGCATCGATGGGAATCGATCGAGGCGGCCTGACCCGCGAGCTTGCCGACCATTTGCGTGCGGTACTCGACGAGGCGGGCGTTTCGGTCGCCGTGCTCGGCTGCTATAAGAATTTGGCGACGCCCGATCGCCAACAGCTCATGGATAACTTTGCCGAGTACGAGACATGCTTGAACTTTGCCCAGATGCTCGGCGGATGCCCGGTTGGCACCGAGACCGGTCGCCCCAATGCGCAGAACCGCGTTGCTGATGACCGCATGACCGATGAGGCGCTTGAGGCTTTTATGGACGGACTCGCACGCGTCTGCGAGCGCGCCGAGGCCGTGGGCGGGCAAATACTGATCGAGCCTGGCTGGAACGAGACGGTCAACACGCCGGATCGCTGCCGCGAGGTGCTGAAGCGCGTCTCGAGCCCAGCGCTCGGCGTGATCTATGACCCGGTGTCGCTGCTGCACCCCAGCGTCGTTGACGAGGCGCGGGAAATCACAGCGCGCATGCTCTACTTATGCGGCAGTAAGATTCGCGTGCTGCACGCCAAGGATTTTGAGGTCGTTGATAACGAGGACGAAGCCGGTTGGTGCGACGGTACGGGTTCACGCCTAGTGTGCCACGGCGTGGGCGAGACGGGCCGCTATGACTTTGAGCCCGTGGTGGCCTGGGCGGCTGCCGCCTGCCCTGGGATTCCCTGCGTGGTCGAGAACAGTGTGCCGGCGACGGCGGCTGACTGCCTGGCGACACTCGAGCACATGTCCGCTCGCTGCGGGGCTCCGCATTGCGAGTTATAGCATTGGCTTTTGCCGTGTCGGCAGATTGAGATTACCTGTATGGGGGCGGCGGTGAAGGGTCTTTATCGTCGCCCCATTGGATTGCATTAAAAAGGGGAGTTGCGTGGCTATCCACATTGTCGAAGAGGCGAATCGTTGCCTAGGTTGTAAAAGGGCGTTCTGTCAGATTAAGGGCTGCCCGGTTCAGACGCCTATTCCGCAGGTCATTGATCTGTTCAAACAGCGTCGTCTAGAAGAGGCGGGCGAGCTACTGTTCCAGAACAATCCCATGAGCGCGGTCTGCTCCATGGTGTGCAATCATTCGGGCCAGTGCGAGGGCGCTTGCATCCAGGGCCGCAAGGGCGCGCCGGTGCATTTCTCGAGCATCGAGAACTATATCTCGACAGCGTATTTGGATCGTAAGGAGTGGAAGCCCGCACCGTCGTGCGGTAAACAGATTGCCGTGGTCGGTTCCGGTCCCGCTGGTATTACCGTGGCCATTAAGATGGCCCAGCTGGGCTGTGCCGTCACGGTATTTGAGCAGCGCCCCGAGATTGGTGGTGTGCTGGAGTACGGTATCCCCGAGTTCCGCCTGCCCCGTGCGCTCGTGCAAAAGTATCGCCACGTGATGTGCTCGCTTGGCGTGCGCGTGCGCCCCTCGACCACCATCGGTGGCGCGCTGCATATCGACGACCTGCTGCGCGACGGCTACGATGCGGTCTTTGTTGGTACCGGTACCTGGCGAGCTCGCAAGTTGGGTATTCCCGGCGAGTCGCGCGGCAACGTGCTGTTTGGTATCGATTACCTGGTCGACCCCTCGAGCGTGGCGATCGGGCAGAACGTGGCGGTTATCGGCGCCGGCAATGTGGCCATGGATGTTGCCCGCACGGCCCTGCGCTCGGGCGCTCGCAAGGTCACCGTGTATGCCCGATCGCGCCATATCTCTGCGATTGACGACGAGGTGGAGTTGACCGAGCTTGACGGTGCCGAGATTGTGCGCGGCAAGGCGATCTGCGCCATCGATGATAACGGTCCGGTGTTCGAGACGGCTATCTTTGACGAGGACAACAATGTGGTGGGCTACGAGGAAGAGCTCGACCACGTGTCCGCCGACACGGTTGTGATTGCGGCGTCTCAGGTGCCCAAGGACAAGCTCGTGCTTACAACGGGCGGTCTGGAGACCGACCATCGCGGCCTGCTTTCGGTCGACGAGCATGGCATGACCACCGTGCCTGGCGTCTTTGCCGCCGGCGACGTGGTCAACGGCCCACTGACGGTTGTTCACGCCGTAGCCGGCGCCAAGCTCGCCGTCGAAGGCATGACTACCTACCTGGGCCTCTAACTCCATCCCACCCATCGGTTGCGGTGAAATACGGACTGTCTTGGCTGTCAAAAGTCTCATCTACTCCGTATTCCACCGCAACTTTTTTTGTGAGGGTCGGGATTGAAGGCGGGGAGTGCGAGCGTGTGCGAATGCAGCGGATACTGATACGATAGGTACGTTAGCAACTGCCGCCGAGCGGCTCAAACGAAAGGAAGCCTGTATGGAGTCATCCGCCTACCCGATGCTCTTTAGCCCGATCAAGGTCGGTACAACCGAGGTCAAGAACCGCGTCTTTATGCCGCCGGTGTCCACCAACCTGGCCGATCACGGCTATGTGACCGATGACTTGGTCGATCATTACCGTGCCCGCGCCAAGGGCGGCGTGGGCCTCATCATCACCGAGGTCGTGACGGTCGAGCCCACCTATACCTATCTGCCGGGTGACATGTGCTGCTACGACGACACGTTTATCCCCGGCTGGGAAAAGCTTGCCGCGGCCGTCCACGAGTATGGCTGCAAGATCATGCCGCAGCTCTTCCACCCCGCCTACATGGCCTTTAACATTCCGGGCACGCCTCGCCTGATCGCTCCGTCCTTTGTGGGCCCGTCTTACGCCCGCGAGGCACCGCGCCCCATCACGGTCGACGAGATCCACGAGCTCACGCATCAGTTTGGCGACGCTGCCGTGCGCATGCAGAAGGCCGGTGTCGATGGCGTCGAGGTCCATGCGGCACACGCCCACGGCATGCTCGGCGGCTTTTTGACCCCGCTCTATAACAAGCGTACCGATGAGTACGGCGGCTCGCTCGACGCCCGCATGCGCTTCTTGCTCGAGGTCATCGCCGAGATTCGCGAGCGCTGCGGCAAGGACTTCATCATCGACGTCCGTATTTCGGGCGACGAGTACACCGATGGTGGTCTGACCCTCAATGACATGATCTACGTCTCGCGTCGCCTGGAGAAGGCCGGCGTCGACATGATCCACGTGTCGGGCGGCACCACCATCAAGCGCGGCTCCGCCATTCCCGCTGCCGGCACGCAGCAGGCCTCGCACGCCGCCTGCTCGCGTGAGATTAAGAAGCACGTGAACATTCCCGTTGCCACGGTCGGCCGCATTAACGAGGCCTGGATCGCCGAGGAGCTGATCGAGGACGGCGCTGCCGACATCTGCATGATGGGCCGCGCCAATCTGTGCGATGCCGAGTTCTGCAATAAGGCCGCTGCCGGCAACGCCGACGACATCCGCCCCTGCATCGGCTGCCTGCGCTGCCTGAACGGCATTATGTTTGGCAAGCGCATCTCCTGCACCGTCAATCCCGATGTGGAGCGCGACGAGGCCGGCTACGAGCCTGCCGCCGAGGCCAAGAACGTACTGGTTGTGGGCGCCGGTCCCGCGGGCATGGAGGCAGCCTACATTGCCGCCAAGCGCGGCCACAACGTGGTGCTCGTGGATAAGCAGGACGAGCCGGGCGGCGAGATGCGCATCGCAGCCGTTCCGCCGGCAAAGCAGGAACTCACCCGCGTGATCAAGTATCAGTACCGTCGCCTGGCCGAGGTCGGCGTGAAGTGCGTATTTGGCACCGAGCTTACTGCCGAGGACATTCAGCGTGACTACGCCGGCTACGAGGTCGTCCTGGCCTATGGCGCCGAGCCCATCGCCCCGGCCTTCATGCAGGGATTTAAGCAGGTCATGACAGCTGACGACCTGTTGGGCGGCAAGGCTTTCCCGGGCAAGAAGATTGTCATCGTGGGCGGCGGCACCGTCGGTTGCGAGACGGCCGACTACCTGGCCCCGTTGGTCAACGATCTGTCGCCGGCCAATCGCGACGTCACCGTCATCGAGATGACCAAGACGCTCGCCGCCAACGAGGGCGGCGCCGGTCGCGCGGTGCTCATCACGCGCATGCTCTCCAAGGGCGTTCACGTGCTGACCGAGGCCAAGGTGACCGAGATTACCGAGGAAGCCAGCAGCTACGATTAGGACTGCGAGATCCACACCATCGCCGATGCCGATTCGCTGGTACTTGCCTAGGGCTATCGTCCCAAT
>CAJMJM010000066.1 GCA_905213725.1 Collinsella aerofaciens | reverse complement strand
TCGGAGAGGATACCCGGAGCGGGGCGTCCGCATTTGGGGCACGTACGATCATGCGGAGAAAGACGGGCACCGCAGCCCTCGCAGAACACGAACTCGGTGTGCTCGGGACCATCGCCCGGACCCACATAGGCGTTGCAGTAGGGGCAGAACGAGGCGCCGTCCTCGATAGTCTTAAGGCAATGCGGGCAGATCACGGCATCCTCTTTTCGAAGCAATTCAAACAATCGAGGTTAGAGCATAACATCGCCACGGCCCCACAGGAGCAAGGCACCAATTCAACATCGGCAGGGCGCGTAGTTACTTCTTCTTTTTGCTTGGCATCGAGACTTTGATGCCTTGGGCGGACTTGGTCACACGAGAGCGCTTAGCTCCGGTACTCTTCTTTTTCTTGGGCTGGGCCTGGCCCACGCCCTCGAGTGCGCGGGCCTCGGCCTCGCGAGCGGTGCGATCTTCGCGGCGCTGCGCCATGTCGGCGGCGACGCGCTTGGCAAAACGCTCGGCCGTCGAACCCGTCGAGCTCACCTTGCCGCCACCGCGACCCAGGCGGACGTGCACACCGCGGCCAAAACCAGTTGCGGCATGACGACGACGCGGCTTGAGCGAATCCATCATCGTGGCGAGCTTAAAGAACACCGAGCAGGTAAAGACCACGATAACAGCCAAGATAACCATCTGGCCCATCGACAGGTTGGCAATAGACAGCAGCTCCGGGAATCCGATAACGCCCACCAGGATGCCGGCGACTACAAACACAAAGAGCACCACACGTAAGGGCGTGAGAGGCTGCGAGATGCGCCAGATTAGGCTGACGCTCGCCGCGCACGACGTAAGCAGGCACATCGAAGACAGCGTGAGCTGGCTAAAGCCAAACACGCGCGCCACAAAGATGTCGAGCGCCGCAGCCAAAATGACCGCAATCGACGCCGGCAGTGCACGCTTGAGTACGTTGCTCAAAAACGCACCCTTCACACTAGCATTGTTGGGCTCCAGGCCCAACACAAAGCCCGGCGCGCCGATGCAGAAGAAGTTAATGAGTGTCATCTGGATGGGCTCGAAGGGGTACGGCGGCAGCGCAATGCACAGCGCCGCCAGCCCCATCGAGAACAGCGTCTTGGTCAGGAACAGCGAGGCCGAACGCTGCAGGTTGTTGATGGAGCGACGGCCCTCGGCCACCACGGCGGGCATCGAGGCAAAGTCGTTGTCGACGAGTACGATCTCGGCCACATTACGCGCGGCATCGGAGCCGGCCGCCATGGCGACGGAGCAGTCGGCTTCCTTGAGCGCCAGCACATCGTTGACGCCGTCGCCCGTCATGGCCACGGTGTGCTCGCGGCGCTTGAGCGCCTGCACGAGCTCGCGCTTCTGCTGCGGGGTCACACGACCAAAGACATGGTAGCGGTCCACTGCGGCATCGAGCTTGGCAGGCGTATCGAGCGTCGTGGCGTCCACATAAGCGTCCGCCCCCGGCACGCCCACCACGCGCGCGATCGACGACACCGTACGCGGGTCGTCGCCACTGATCACGTTGAGGGTCACACCCTGCTCGTTAAAGTAGCCGATGGTCTCGGCCGCCGAGGTACGAATCTCGTCGCGGATGGTCACAAAGCCCACGGGCTCGGCCTCGCCCACCATATCGCCATCGGGTGTAAAGCCGTCCACGCGCGCCACCACGAGCACGCGGCAGGTATCGGCAAGCTCGGCGACACGGTTCTCGACCTGCGAAAACACATGCTCCGAAAGCACAAACTGCGCGGCGCCCATCACATAGGAGCCCTGCGCAAACGAAGCGCCACTCCATTTTTTAGACGACGAGAACGGAATGACCGACAGCGGCTCAGACACCTCGACCGGGCGATCGGCGTAATAGTTGAGCAGCGCCTGGCAGGTCTCGTTGGCATCGGCCGAAGTCGCACGTGCCACGTTAGCCAGCGCAAAATCGAGCACTGTGGTATCGACGGGAACAGCCGCCTCGTCCGAATACACGCCAAAGCCCACAACCTCAACAGGCAGCTGGAAGCTGCCCTCGACCCCCAAGCGGCCCGACGTGATGGTGCCCGTCTTGTCCAGGCACAGTACATCGACGCGAGCGAGCGTCTCGATGCAGTAGAGCTGCTGCGCCAGCACCTTGCGGCGGGCCAGGCGCACCGTGGCGATGGCGAGCACCGACGAGGTCAGCAGCACCAGGCCTTGCGGGATCATGCCCAGCAGGGCGCCCACCGTGGACAGCAGCGCCGACGAAGGCACATGACCAGCCAACAGCTCGGAGAAGCACCACGAAAGCGCGTTATCGCCCGGGGTTCCCGCTGCATCCCACAGCTCGCTCACGCTCGAGGCAAACAACGCCAAACCGAGCGGGATCATGATGATGCTCGCAAAGCGCACGATGGCGTTCAGCGCGTTCATGATCTCGGAATTGACCTTTTTGACGTACTTGGCCTCGTTATTAATTTTGGCCACGTAGTTGTCGGCGCCGACATGGATCACGCGGGCGCGCAGCAGGCCCGAGTCGATAAAGCTGCCGCTCATGAGCTCGGAACCGGGCTGCTTCTTAATAAGGTCGCTCTCGCCCGTCAGCAGGCTCTCGTTCACGAGCGCCTCGCCGGAAACCACCACGGCGTCAGCGGGAATCTGGTCGCCGCGCCCCAGGCGGATGATGTCGTCGAGCACGATCTGGTCCAAGTCGAGCTCCACCTCGGCACCGTCGCGCACCGCGATGGCCTTCTTAGAGGTCAGCAGCGTGAGCTTATCGACCATCTTCTTGGACCGCATGGACTGGATGACGCCAATAGCGGTATTGAGGAACACCACAAACAGGAACGTTAGGTTCTTAAACGAACCGGTCAAAATGACCAGGAACGACAAGATCACGTTGATCAAATTGAACAGCGTGCAGAGGTTCTCGATGATGAGCTCTTTGACCGACTTGGTCTTGAGCTCCATGTTGCGGTTGATCTTACCGGCGGCGATGCGCTCCTCGACCTCGGCGGTCGAGAGTCCGCGCTCGATATCCGTTGCTGCCATACCACGTCCCATCACGTCGCGTCGGTATAAGAAAAACCGTCCGGACCATGCGAGGTTTGGACGGTCTTACGTTCGATGGTGCCCCATGTTGGATTCGAACCAACGGCCTTCTGCTCCGGAGGCAGACGCTCTAATCCCCTGAGCTAATAGGGCCAACGTTTGGCATTATACCCAAGTGCACCACGGGCTATCAAAATAAAAGAAAAAGCTTTGCAATTCCGAGGAAGACGCGGCGCAACGGCCGACTTTAGAAGGCAAAAGCGAGTCAGATAGTATAAACTCTCATGCACCATATATACACGGCTCGCGATGCGGGCCGTTTTTGCAAAAGTTATCCATCGAGGTGAGAGGCACACCATGATTGCAATTTTAAAGCAGAGCGCCAGCGACGAGGCCGTCGGCCATATCGTCAGCTGGATTGAGAAAAAAGGCCTGAAGACCGACGTCTCGCGCGGCGAGAACGAGACGATCATCGGCCTGGTGGGCGATACGACCAAGATCGACCCGTTCCTGCTCGAGTCCATGGATGTCGTCGAGCGCGTGCAGCGCGTCTCGGAGCCGTTCAAGCGCGCCAACCGCAAGTTCCACCCCGAGGACTCCGTCATCGACTGCGGCCACGGCGTCAAGATCGGCGGCGACCAGTTCCAAGTCATCGCCGGCCCCTGCTCCGTCGAGGGCGAGAACCTCATTCGCATCGCACGCCGCGTAAAGGCCGCCGGTGCCACGATGCTGCGCGGCGGTGCCTACAAGCCCCGCACCTCCCCCTACGCCTACCAGGGCATGGGCCCCGCCGGCCTCGACCAGCTGAGCGAGGCGTCTGCCGAGCTCGACATGCCGATCGTCACCGAGATCATGGACCCGCGCGACGTGCAGGTCTTCCTTGACAAGAAGATTGACGTCATGCAGATCGGCGCCCGCAACGCCCAGAACTTCCCCCTGCTCAAGGAGGTCGGCAAGACCCAGACCCCGATTCTGCTCAAGCGCGGCATGTCCGGCACGATCGACGAGCTGCTTATGGCAGCCGAGTACATCATGAGCGAGGGCAACGACAGCGTCATCCTGTGCGAGCGCGGTATCCGCACCTTCGAGACCCGCACCCGCAACACCTTCGACCTTAACGCCGTGCCGGTGCTGCACCACCTGTCGCACCTGCCCGTCGTCGCCGACCCCAGCCACGCCACCGGCTACACCCGCTACGTCGAGCCCATGGCGCTCGCCGCGACCGCCTGCGGTGCCAACGGCCTGGAGATCGAGGTCCACGCCGAGCCGAGCCGCGCCTGGGCCGACGGCGCCCAGGCCCTCTCCCCCGATCAGTTCGACGACACCTTGCGCCGCATCCGAGCCATCCGCGAGGTTGTCTGCCAAGAGACCATGGAGTAGCCCATGGGTACGGTGAGAAACGCGCGCGTTAACCAGGGCGGCCCCAAGTGCGCCGGCATCGTCGGCCTTGGCCTCATCGGCGGTAGCTTTGCCCGCGGCTATGCACAGGCGGGCGTCCGCGTGCTGGCCTGGGACCCCGATGACGATGTCATGACGGCCGCCAGCATGGGCACTGTCGCCGGAGAGCTCAACGACAAGACACTCGGCGAATGCGACATCATCGTCCTGGCTTGCTACCCCGAGGCATGCATCGAGTGGCTCGAGACGCACGCCAAGGCGCTCGCCGACGCCACCGACACCGACGCCATCATGGGCCCCGTGGTGATCGACACGGTGGGCGTCAAGGGCATCGTGTGCGAACGTGCCTTTGAGCTTGCCCGCGAGCACGGCTTTTACTTTGTGGGCGCGCACCCCATGGCGGGCACCCAGTTCTCGGGCTACGCTAACTCTCGTGCCGACCTGTTCCAGGGCGCCCCGCTGGTGCTCGTACCGCCCGCGGTAGACGATGCGCTCAAGCTGGAGCTTTTGGGCCAGGTGCGCGAGATGGTGCGCCCCTTGGGCTTTGGCAAGTTCAGCGTGACCAGCGCCGCCGAGCACGACCGCGTCATCGCCTTCACGAGCCAGCTTGCGCACGTGGTATCCAACGCCTACGTCAAAAGCCCCACCGCCCAGGTCCACCACGGCTTTTCGGCCGGTAGCTACCGCGATCTCACCCGCGTGGCGCACCTCAACCCGCAAATGTGGTCCGAGCTCATGATCGACGACGCCGACGCGCTCGCCTTCGAGATCGACCATCTGATCGAGTCGCTTGGCGCCTACAGCCGTGCGCTCAAGAACCGCGACCAGCGCTATCTGGAGAATCTCCTTGCCGAGGGCGACCGCATTAAGCGCGCACTCGACGACGAGGCCTCCCACTAGACCACCTATCACGCCAGGTCGAAAGGACCGAAGCTTATGGCGATTACCATCGATATCGACACCGCACGCCCCCACCAGGTGCATGTTGGCACGTTTTTGCTGGAGCAGGCGGGACCGCTCGTGCGCGCCACTGCCGGCGGCACCAAGGCCGTCATCGTGACGGACACCAACGTAGGCCCGCTCTACCAGATGCCCGTTAAGCAGAGCCTGGAGGCATCAGGCTACGAGGTGAGCATCTGCACCTTCGAGGCCGGCGAGGCCCATAAGCGCGCCGAAACCTATGTTGCCATTTTGGAGTTTGTGGCCGAGCACGAGCTTTCGCGCTCCGACGTGATCGTGGCACTCGGGGGCGGCGTCGTGGGCGATGTGGCGGGCTTTGTGGCCGCGACCTACATGCGCGGCTGCAAGTTTGTGCAGATCCCGACGAGCCTGCTCGCCATGGTGGATTCGTCGGTGGGCGGCAAGACCGCCATCGACCTGGCTGCCGGCAAGAACTTGGCCGGCGCCTTTTGGCAGCCGAGCGTGGTTATCGCCGACGTGGGGTGCCTGGCCACCCTCACGCCCGAGCAGTTCGCCGACGGCTGCGGCGAGGTCGTCAAGCACGCCGTGATCGCCGACCCGGAGCTTTTCTCCGAGCTGGAGAAGACCCCGCTCACGCTGGAGCTGCTCAACCGCGATGTGGCCCGCGTAGCACTCATCATCGCCCGCAACATCGACATCAAGCGCGCCGTGGTCGTCGCCGACGAGCACGAAACCAACCAGCGCAAGCTGCTCAACTTTGGACACAGCGCCGGACACGCCGTCGAGGCCTGCGAGCACTTTGAGCTCGGACACGGCAACTGCGTGTCGATCGGCATGGGCATCATCACGCGCGCCGCGGCCCTGCACGGCGTTTGCGATGCTGCACTGCCCGGCCGTATTGAGGAGCTCTGCGCCCGCCACGGCCTCAAGACCCGCTGCGACCTCAATGCCGATGCCGTCTTTGCCGAGGCGCTCCACGACAAGAAGCGCGCGGGCGACACCATCGACCTGGTGATTCCGCACGGCATTGGCCGCTGCAGCATCGACCGCACGCCGCTTTCCACTTTCCACGAACTCATTGCCGAGGGCCTCGGCCAGAAGGGAGACGCATCCGCATGCTAGCCCGCATCACCCCGTCCCCGCTTAAGGGCACCGTTCCCGCCATCGCGTCCAAGTCGATGGCGCACCGTCTCATCATCTGCGCTGCCCTTGCCAACGGAGAGACGCATGTGACCTGCAACACCACCTGCGCCGATATTGAGGCCACGGTCCGCTGCCTCACGGCGCTCGGCGCCCGCATCGAGACCGTCGAGGACGGCTTCCAGGTCCACCCCACCATGAAGAGCATTGAGTTCGGCCTGCTCAAGGCCCTTGCCGGCGGCACGCTCGACTGCGGCGAGAGCGGCTCCACGCTCCGCTTTATGCTGCCCGTCGCCTGCGCGCTGGGGGCAGAGGCAACCTTTGTGGGACAGGGCCGCCTAGGCGCACGCCCGCTGTCCCCGCTCTCGGACGAGATCATTGCCGCCGGCTGCGACCTACAGGGTCTGGGCGGTTTTCCGCTCAAGACAAGCGGACGCATGCGCCCGGGCACCTTTGTGCTGCCGGGCAACGTAAGCTCGCAGTATATCTCCGGCCTGCTGCTGGCAGCCCCGTTGCTCGCCCAGCCCTCCTGTGTGCAGGTGACTGGCCTCATTGAGAGCCGCCCCTACATCAACCTAACGATCCAGGCCATGAAGGCCTTTGGCGTTGAGGTCAACGTCGAGCGCATTCCGGCCAAGGACGGCCAGCCCGAGGTCACGAACTTCCGCGTGAGCAGCGGCTCGTACCGCACGCCCGGCAGCGTGGCCGTCGAGGGCGACTGGTCCAACGCTGCCTTTTGGCTGTGTGCCGGCGCTATCGGCACCGACCCCATCACCGTCGAGGGCGTGTCCCTGAGCTCCGCACAGGGCGACCGCAACGTGCTTGCCGCGCTTTCGCGCTTTGGCGCCCGCATCGTGCGCTCCACCAACGCCGCCACCGTGCAGTCCGACAAGCTCGCCGGCTTTGAGATGAGCGCCCACGACATTCCCGACCTGGTGCCCGTTATCTCGGCCGTGGCCTCGCTGGCACAGGGCCGCACCTTTATCCGCGATTGCGCCCGCCTGCGTATCAAGGAATCCGACCGCCTGGCCACCACCACCCGCGAGCTCACCGCGCTGGGCGCGCAGGTGCGTATTGCCGGCGACGACCTCATCATCAAGGGCGTCGATGCCTTTACCGGCGGCGAGGTCGATTCGCACAACGACCACCGCATCGCCATGATGGCCGCCATCGCCGCGAGCCGTGCCACCGGCGAGGTTGTGATCCACGGCGCCGAGGCCGTCAACAAGTCCTATCCCGATTTTTTCGACCACTACCGCCTGCTGGGCGGCAAGGTCACACTCGAGGAGGAATAGCATGTCCTCGACCTTTGGCAACGTCTTGCACTTAAGCATCTTCGGCCAATCGCACTCCCCCGCTATCGGCTGCTCGCTCGATGGCATCCCGGCGGGCATCGCCGTGGACCAGGAGAAGCTGCAGGCCTTCCTCGACCGTCGCGCCCCCGGCCGCGCCGAGGCCGCAACCAACCGCCGCGAGGCCGACGCCGCGCATATCATCGCCGGTGTGATCGATGGACATACCACCGGCGCGCCCATCGCCGCGATTATCGAGAACACCAACACGCGCTCCAATGATTACACCGAGCTGCGCCGCAAGCCCCGTCCCGGACATGCGGACTTCCCTGCGCGCGTGAAGTATCACAACATGCACGATGTCGCTGGTGGCGGGCATTTTTCCGGCCGCCTAACGGCCCCCTTATGCATCGCCGGCGGCATTGCGCTGCAGGCACTTGAGGCCCGCGGCATTCAGGTCATGGCGCACGTCGCGCAGATCGGCGGCATCTCCGACCTGCCGATGGACGATATGGTCTATCGCGAGGCCGACCGCAAGGCAATCCTTACGAACGATCTGCCGTGCATTGACGCCGCCGCAGCCGGCCGCATGCGCGAGGAGATTCTTGCCGCGCGCGACGAGCTCGACAGCATCGGCGGCATCGTGGAGTGCGGCATTTACGGGCTTCCCGCGGGCATCGGCGACCCCATGTTCGACGGCATCGAGAACCGCATCGCGCAAATCGCCTTTGGCATTCCCGCCGTAAAGGGCGTGGAGTTTGGCATGGGCTTTGCCGTGGCCGCCATGCGCGGCAGCGAGAACAACGATCCGTATCGCATCGATGCCGAGACCGGCGAGATCGAGGTCGAGTCCAATAACGCCGGCGGCATCCTGGGCGGCATCTCCACCGGCGCGCCCGTCATGTGGCGCATGGCCGTAAAGCCGACGCCCTCCATTGGCCGCGAGCAGCAGACCGTAGACATGGACGCCATGGAAAATGTCGAACTCTCGGTCCACGGTCGCCACGATCCCTGCATCGTCCCGCGCGCCGTCCCTGTAGCCGAAGCAGCCGCCGCCCTCGCGATTTGGGACGCCCTCCTAGAGGACGCCGCCCAGCTTTAGTCCACCCACCCCAAGGGTAGTTAATTTGGGACGGGGCTATTTTAGCTACCCCCATATGCCAGTTGATATTTGCCCTGGCACCCATCGATTCGCCGACAGTCAAAGGGTAGCTAAAAAAGCCCCGTCCCAAATTAACTACCCCAGGCAACCATTCACGAAAGGGGTCCCTATGGACCTTGCTGACATCCGCCAGGCCATCGATGGCATCGACACCACGCTCCTCAACAGCTTTATCGAGCGCATGGACATTGCCACCGAGGTCGCCAAGTCAAAAATCGAGATGGGCAAGGCCGTCTTCGACCCCGCCCGCGAGCGCTCCAAGCTCAACAACCTCGCCAGCCGCGCGCCCGAGCGCTACGAGGCACAGACCATCGCCCTGTTTCGTCTCCTCATGAGCATGAGCAAGGCCGAGCAGCAGCGCTACATCAACGAGCTCAAGGGCATCACGGTGTCGCAAAAGGCCCATGCCACGGCCGCAGCGTTTGACATGCCCTTCCCCCAGACGGCCACCGTCGCCTGCCAGGGCGTCGAAGGCGCCTACAGCCAGATCGCCGCGTGCAAGCTCTTCGACGTGCCGGATATTGCGTTCTTTGAGACCTTCGAGGGCGTCATGCGCGCCGTACGCGACGGCTTCTGCGAGTTTGGCGTGCTGCCCATCGAAAACTCCACCGCCGGCTCGGTCAACGCCGTCTACGACCTGCTCGCCCAGTTCGACTTCCACATCGTGCGCTCGCTTCGCCTCAAGATCGACCACAACTTGCTCGTCAAGCCCGGCACCAAGCTCGCGGACATACGCGAGGTCTACAGCCACGGCCAAGCTATTGCCCAGTGTGCCGGCTTTATCGAGTCCCACGACCTGCACGCCACCAAGTACCCAAACACGGCCATGTCGGCCGAGATGGTCGCCAACTCCGAGCGCACCGACGTCGCCGCCATCGCCTCGCGCAGCTGTGCCACGCTGTATGGCCTCGAGGTGCTGGAGCCCAACATCCAGGACTCGGACAACAACTACACGCGCTTTGTCGTCATCAGCCGCGAGCCGCGCGTCTATCCCGGTGCCAACCGTACCTCGCGCATGGTCACCACAGCCAACGAGCCGGGTGCGCTCTATCGCGTACTCGAGCGCTTCTACGCGCTCAACATCAACCTCATCAAGCTGGAGAGCCGCCCCATCCCCGGTCGCGACTTTGAGTTTATGTTCTACTTAGAACTGGACAGCCCCTTTGGCAGCAAGGCCCACGACGAC
>CAJMJM010000065.1 GCA_905213725.1 Collinsella aerofaciens | reverse complement strand
TTGCGGCGTGGCTTGGCGATTCCGTTTCGGCGGCCTTGGCGGCGCGGGGCTTGGAGCCGTGCGACTTGCGCCTGCGAAAGCCGGTGCTGACCGACACCGCCAATGTCATCAAGAGCCCGGGGTCTGACATTGCGGGTCTCTCTCAAACGCAAGACAAACTGCGAAGTATTCCGTTGGGCGTGACCGATCCCAAGGCGCTTTGCGAGGCGTTGGAATATCAAGTCGAACGCACCATTAGCGGTACGGTGTTCACACTTGCGGAGATTCCTCTGCCCGGCGGCGGCTCCATCCCGCTCACCGTCGATGTCGCCACGCTGGTTGGCGCTCTGGGCGGTGGGTCGTAATGAGTATCCGCATGCGTCTGCGCGAGGAGCGCGCCCAAGCGACGGTTGAGATGGCAGTGGTTACGCCCGTTTTGCTGGTGCTGGCACTCATCGTGTACAACGTCATGATCTTTGCCAGCGCTGTTGCGCGCTTCGACCGCGTGGTGCCCGACATCGTGTTGGCGCACGCCGTGGCGTCGGAGGGGGAGGGCGACGAAAGCTCTGCCGATGCCTCAGCGACGGTTCAGACTCAAATTCTGAATGCCATGGAAGGCTATGACTTGCAGATCGAAGTGTCGAGCGAGCAAGGCGCGGAGGCATCGGATGGTGGCCTGCTCTCCCTATCCGGTACGTTTAGGACCTACACCTGCACCATGCACTATGAGCCGTGGCCGACTTCTCTCAGCATCGCTGGCGTTCCGCTGGGGGCGCCGACAACGTTGTCGCACGAGCGTGCGGTGACGGTCGATCCATGGCGTCCGGGGGTGGTCATGTGACCGCGGTCTCGTCCTACATCGCCTACGCGCGGGCACTCAATAGGCTGGGTTGGACGCCGGCCGAGTTTGTGGTGGCGGAGTCGTTTGTCGTGCGCCTGCGCGGCATGCTGGGACGGCGTCCGGTTGCCGCCAACGGCCTGCCGCTCGTCATGGCGTTTCCACGCTGCTCTTCGGTCCATACGTGTTTTATGGCCTATCCCATCGACATCGCCTCCATCGATTGCGACGGCAATATCCTCGCGCGCTACGAAAACGTCCGCCCTTGGCGCATGTGCTCCTGCCCCGGCGCCTGGGCCGTACTAGAGCGTCCTTCAATCATTGTTTCGACCCCTGCTCTCCAACGCGTGCCGGCTTAAGAATTGGCGACAGTGGACTTTCGTCATACGAAATTGGGTAAGATGGAGGAGAAGATGCATGGATGTTGAGATTCATCCCAACGCTAAAAAGCACCTGACGGAAAAGCAGGTGCTTAGCGCTTGGCTTGCGGTTACTGAGTGCATTCGTCGCGAGTCGAAGGACGAGCCGCCGAGATGGCTTGCGATTGGATGGCTCCCAGACGGACGAAGCGTGGAGCTTGTCGCGGTCGAGCTTGTCCGTGGGTGGCTTATCATTCATGCCCTGTCTCCAGTCCAGAAGAAATTTTGGCAGGAGATTGAACAGGCTCGGCAAAGGGGTCGATGATGGGCAAGACGTATACGGCCGCTAATGGTCAGGTTGTAACGGATGAAATGATTGACGCGTGGTGCGAGTCGTACGAGCGCGGAGAGTTTCCGGATGGCGAACACACCGTTGGTGGGATCGTGCATGGACGGCCCCCGCTCTCAGGTGAGGGGACGGCAACGCTGTCGGTCAAGATTCCTCTGGGAATGAAGGAGGCCATTCGTCGACGGGCGGCTGCCGAGGGGATGACGCCAAGTGAGTTTGCCCGTGCGGCTCTGAGTGAAAAACTTCTTGCTGCCGGCTGATGCCTCTGACGTGCCGATTTATAGAACCGAGGCTGTGCTCAAAAACTTTTTTAAAATTCTCGGTTGACCGGAACGCGTCCTTGGTTATACTAATCAAGCCTTGAAACAAGGCACACCTCAAATGGCTGGGTAGCTCAGTTGGTAGAGCAGAGGACTGAAAATCCTCGTGTCAGGGGTTCGATTCCCTTCCCCGCCACCTTGAATTGACTAGGACCTCTGCAAAGGGGTCCTTTTCTTTTATATAGACCCTGCACGGAATCGAACCCCGTGAGGGCGCGGAGCTGAGGAAACGCGTTAGCGTTTGCCAGCGTAGCTCGCAAGGCGCGCAAGCGCCGCAGCGGTCCGTCCGCGCAGCGCGCGGACGCGATTCCCTTCCCCGCCACCTTGAATTGACTAGGACCTCTGCAAAGGGGTCCTTTTCTTTTATTGAGGGCTCTGCGGAAATTGCGTCCCGGAATTTGGCTTCAGAGTGGGATGCGCTTTCCGGCGCTTACTTCCGACGTGCGTGCACATCTCGGGCCCGCCCGCTCAGACATTCCTCCCGCTTTTGCGCCACTTTACAGACCGTTCGGTCGTCTGTCCGCATGCGCGGGTATACTCAAAACGATACTTTTCCTATGCAATACGATGCAGGCTCGGCCTGCACGATCCGAAGGGGGCAGTGATGGAGAGGATACTCGGCGTTAATCTCTCTGGCTGGTTTATTCCCGAGCCTTGGGTGACCCCGTCGCTATACGCGGCGACCGGTGCATCCAACGCGGCCGAGCTGCAGGAGGCCATGGGCACCGCCGCCTATAACGAGCGCATGCGCCGTCATTACGAGACGTTTGTGAGCGAGGACGATTTCCGTCGCATGGCGCAGATCGGCCTCAACGCCGTGCGCCTGCCGGTGCCTTGGTATGCCTTTGGCTCACAGGAGTCCGATGCCTCCTACATCTCGGTTGTCGATTACATCGACCGCGCGATTGAGTGGGCTGCCAAGTACAACATTCGCGTGCTGCTTGACCTGGCGACTGTGCCCGGTGGCCAGGGCGATTCCAACGATTCACCCGCCACGCCGGAGGCTGTTGCCGAGTGGCATTCGTCCACCAACGGTCGTCATGTCGCACTCGACGTGCTCGAGCGCTTGGCCGATCGCTACGGCGAGGCCGAGAGCCTGCTGGGTATTGAGCTGCTGGATACGCCGCAGATGAGTGTCCGCAAGAGCCTCTTCACCATGACGGATGGCATTCCTGCTCACTACCTGCGCAATTTCTATCGCGATGCTTACGAGCTCGTCCGTTCGTATATGCCCGAGGATAAGATCGTCGTTTTCTCGTCGTCGGGGCATCCCAGCGAGTGGAAGCATTTTATGCGCGGCGCCAAGTACAAGAACGTCTACATGGACCTTCACCTGTACCATTACCGCGACGAGCATGCGCTCGACATCACGAGCCCCCGCGGGCTGACGACGGCGATTTCGCGTAACAAGCGCGAGCTTAAAGAAGCGATTTCAACTGGGTTCCCCGTGCTGGTGGGCGAATGGTCGGGCGCGGCGATCTTTGCCAACTCGTCGGTTACGCCCGAGGGCCGCAATGCCTACGAGCGCGTGTTTATCGCCAATCAGCTGGCTTCGTTTGCGCCGGCTGCCGGTTGGTTCTTCCAAACGTGGAAGACCGAGAAGCGCATTGCAGCATGGGACGCCCGCGCGGCGCTCGGCACGCTCGAGCGCGGCATGATTGAATAGGTTGATATGACGCAAAACAGCGCCCATACGGGCAAACTCTATGTGGTCGGCACGCCCATCGGCAACCTGGGCGACCTGTCCCCGCGCGTTGGCGAAGCCTTTGCCGCTGCCGATGTCATCTGCTGCGAAGACACGCGTGTGACGTCAAAGCTGCTGATGCACCTGGGCATTTCCAAGCCGCTTGTCCGTTGCGACGAGAATGTGATCGCCAGCCGCGCCGCCGGCCTGGTCGACCGCCTGCTGGCGGGGGAGACCCTCGCCTTTGCCTCGGACGCCGGCATGCCGAGCGTGTCCGATCCCGGCCAGGCGCTGGTCGAGGCGGCGCGTGAGGCCGATGTGCCCGTCGAAGTTATTCCCGGGCCTTCTGCTTGCGTCACGGCGCTCGTTTCGTCCGGCATTCCCTGCGAGCATTTCTTCTTCGAAGGCTTTTTGGGTCGCAAGCACGGCGACCGCGTGCGCCGACTGCAGCGTCTTGCCGTGGTGCCCGGCGCACTCATCTTCTACGAGTCTCCACATCGCATCGTGGCGACGCTCGAGGCCGTGGCGGAGGTCTTTCCCCAACGTGAGGTTGCCGTCTGCCGCGAACTCACCAAGCTGCACGAGGAGGTCTTGCGCGGGCCCGCCGCCCAGCTCGCCGAGGAGCTGCGTGCTCGCGGCGAGGTAAAGGGCGAGATTGCGCTGGTCATCGCGCCGCCGAGCGAAGATGAGGAGGCCGGTATCGTGCCGGTTGGCGCCGCGGCAGCGGATCCCGACGAGGCTCTGCGCGAGGATATCCGCGCCGCGCTCGAGGAGGGAGAGCCCGCCTCTGCGGTGGCCAAGCGCCTGTCGCAGAAGTACTCGCGCCGTAAGCGCGATGTCTATGCCATGGTGCTCGATATGCAATAGATGGAGGATATCCAGCCCTTGCGCTAGAATCATCCCCTGTATGCAACGTTTTTCTGGAGGACAAACCCCATGGATCAAAGTAAGCCTTCGTTCTTTATCACGACGCCCATCTACTACGTCAACGCCGATCCGCACCTGGGCACGGCTTATTCCACCATCATCGCCGACGTTCAGGCCCGTTATCGTCGCTCCGCCGGCTATAACGTCAAGTTCCTGACCGGCATGGACGAGCACGGCGAGAAGGTCGCCGAGGCCGCAGCCAAGCACAACATGACGCCGCAGGAGTGGACCGACAGCCAGGCTCCGCACTTCAAGGAGCTTTGGAGCAAGCTCGAGATCTCCAACGACGACTTCATCCGCACCACCGAGCCGCGCCAGCATCATGCCGTGCAGTACCTGTGGGAGCGCATGAAGGAGTCCGGCTACCTGTATAAGGGCAGCTACGACGGTTGGTATTGCGTGCCTGACGAGACCTACTTCACCGATACGCAGGTCCAGAAGGGCGACGAGGAGTACGGCAGCGTCGGCCAGCACCTGTGCCCTGACTGCCACCGTCCGCTTGAGCGCGTGCAGGAGGAGTCCTACTTCTTTAAGCTTTCCGCTTTCCAGGACAAGCTGCTCAAGCTTTACGACGAGCACCCCGACTTTGTCGAGCCTGCGTTCCGCATGAACGAGGTACGTAGCTTTGTCGAGGGCGGCCTTAATGACCTTTCCGTGAGCCGTACGAGCTTTGACTGGGGCATTCAGGTCCCGTTTGACGAGGGTCACGTGACCTACGTGTGGTTCGATGCGCTGCTCAACTATATGACGGCCGTCGGCTACGGTGTCGACACCGACGAGGCGCGTGCCGAGCTGGCCTATCGCTGGCCCGCGCAGTTCCACATCGTGGGCAAGGACATCATCCGCTTCCACTGCGTCATTTGGCCCGCCATGCTCATGGCCATCGGCGAGGCCCTGCCCGAGCACGTCTTTGCCCACGGCTTCCTGACCGTGCGCAATGCCGAGACCGGCAAGGCCGAGAAGATGTCCAAGAGCCGCGGCAACGCCATCGCTCCGCAGGACGTTATCGACATGTTGGGCGTCGAGGGCTATCGCTACTACTTTATGACCGACGTCGTCCCCGGCACCGACGGTGCCATCAGCTTCGATCGCATGGAGCAGGTCTACAACGCCGACCTGGCCAACAGTTGGGGCAACCTTATCTCGCGTTCGCTCAACATGAGCGGCAAGTACTTTGATGGTTGCGCGCCCGCCAAGCCCGCATCGTTCGATGCGTTCGACAACCCGCTGGCAAAGATCGCCGATGGTCTGGTCGAGCGCTACATGGCCAAGATGGACGTGCTCGATTATGGTGGAGCTAAGGACGAGGTCATGGAGCTCATCCATGCCGCCAACCACTACATCGAGGACTCCGAGCCCTGGGCGCTTGCCAAGGACGAGGCCAAGGCTGACGAGCTGGCGTTTGTGATCTACAACCTGCTCGAGGCCATCCGCATTGCCGCTCACCTGCTGATGCCGCTCATGCCCCAGACTTCTGCCGAGGCCCTGCGCCGCCTGTCCTGCGAGGACGAGGCCGCGAGCGACGACCTCAAGGGCATTTGCGCTTGGGGCCTGCTTGCCGGTGGTCAGCCCGTCGAGAAGGGCGAGCCGCTGTTCCCGCGTCTGGGCTAAGCCGCTGCGCGCCATATCGGCAATTTGCTGTTTAGCTGTAAGGGCATGGCCGCAACGGTCCATGCCCTTTTGCTTTACGATGCAGCCACCATGTTAAGGAGGCAACCATGACAACTTCGCCTTTGGCAAACCCCACGGCAACTAGGGAGCTGCTAGAGGAGTTTGGCCTTGCGACCAAGCATCGCCTGGGCCAGAACTTCCTGATCGACAACCATGTGATCGAACGTATCTGTGAGCTCGCTGAGCTTGCGGGCGATGAGCGCGTGCTCGAGGTCGGCCCGGGTTGCGGCACGCTGACGTTGGCCCTGCTGCTGGAGGCGGGGTTCGTTACGTCGATTGAGGCAGATCCCGAGCTCGAGCCGGTGCTCGATGCTCACGCCGCCGACTACGCCAACTTCCGCTTTATCATGGGCGACGCGCTTAAGGTGGGCCCGGAGCAGATTGAGCAGGCCGCCGGCGGCGAGCCCACGGTATTTGTCGCGAACTTGCCCTATAACGTGGCGGCGACAATCATCCTGCAGTTCTTCCAGACGATGCCCGCGCTCAAGCGCGCCGTCGTCATGGTGCAAAAGGAGGTTGCCGATCGCATTGCCGCAGTGCCGGGCAACAAGACCTATGGCGGCTATACGGCAAAGCTCGGCCTGTATGCGCAGGTGACGGGTCGCTTTGAGGTGCCGCCGCGTTGCTTTATGCCGGCGCCGCACGTGGACTCGGCCGTCGTGCGTATCGACCGTGTTGACGGCGTGGTACCCGAAGGACTCGATCGCGAATTTGTGGCCCGCGTGATTGATGCTGCATTTGCTCAGCGTCGCAAGACCATCCGCAATTCCATGAGCGCCAACGGTTTTGCCAAGGACGTGCTCGATGCCGCTTTTGAGGTTTGCGGTATCGCACCCACCACGCGCGCCGAGACGCTCGATGTTGCCGACTTTGTCCGTCTGGCCCGGGAGCTAATCCATGATGCCTAATGCCGAACGCGTGACGTTTACCAAGAAAAAGAAGACGGTTGCTTGTCCCGTGCCCTTGGCGCCGCTTGCCGACACGCATGCACATCTGCTTTCGTTTTGGGGCAAGGATGTGCCCGAGACGCTCCTGCGTGCCAAAGCCGCGGGCGTCGACCTGTTGGTGACGATGTTCGCCCCCATTGCCGACAAGCGCAGCGTGGCGGACTATAGCGACTGGCTGGTGCGTGAGATTCTTCCGATGCAGGATATCCCGCAGATCAAGTATCTTGCCGGCGTGCATCCGTATGGCGCGCCGGACTATACCGACGACGTTCATGCACAGGTCGTTGCCGCACTTGATGACCCCTTATGCGCCGGTATTGGCGAAATCGGCCTGGACTATCACATGGACTATGACGACGATATCGCGCCGGCACCCCATAACGTGCAGATTGATTGCATGGCGCGCCAGCTCGAGCTTGCCGTGCGCCGCAATGTGCCGGTGGAGCTGCACCTGCGTCACGAGGACTCGGATGGGGAGCGCACCTCGCACGTTGATGCGTACAACGTACTGCGCGAGGTGGGTGTGCCCCAGGCTGGTTGTGTGCTGCACTGTTTTGGCGAGGACCGCGCCACGATGGAGCGCTTTGTGGATTTGGGCTGCTATATCGCCTATGGCGGTGCGGCCACCTTTAAGCGCAACGACGATGTGCGCGAGGCATTTGCGGCAACCCCACTCGATCGAATTTTGTTCGAGACGGATTGCCCGTATATGGCTCCGGAGCCCATCCGCGGTCTTGAATGCGAGCCCGCAATGATCTCCATTACGGCAAACACGCTGGTCAACGACCGTGTCGATCGTACCGGCGAGGATGCTGAGGCAATCGCGCAAGCCGCTTGGGAGAATGCCTGCAAACTTTTTCAAAAATAGTTCTTGCGTTCGTGGTGGCGCTCCGTTATTCTAATTCCTGCACGCGGGCGTGGCGGAATTGGCAGACGCGTACGGTTCAGGTCCGTATGGGGGCAACCCCATGAAGGTTCAAGTCCTTTCGCCCGCACCATTAAATTAAAGAGCTCCCAGCAATGGGAGCTTTTTTTTATGGGCCCATCACAGGGACTTGAACCTGTGAAGGAGCGAGCGTAAAGAAAACGCGGAGCGTTTTTAGCGAGCTGGCGAGGACGCCGGCAGGCGGCCGAAGCCGGTGCGGATCCGCGAAGCGGATACGCGGACGTCCTTTCGCCCGCACCATTAAATGAAAGAGCTCCCAGCAATGGGAGCTTTTTTGTTATGGGCCTCTTGTTGATGTCATGTTGCTGCTTCGTGCGGGTATCCTAGTGCCAACGTGTGCCTATCAGAGGAGAGACCATGCTGTTGTCCGGTATCATCGCCGCCCTTACCAGCCTTTTGATTCCCATCATCATCCTGTTGCTGCTGCTTCCTAACGTCTGCTATGTCGTTGAACAACAGCATACCATGATCATTGAGCGTCTGGGCAAGTTTAACCGCATCGTCAACGCGGGCTTCCACATGAAGGTGCCCGTGATCGACCGCAAGGCCGCCACGGTGAGTCTGCGCACCATGAAAAACGGTTTTGGCATCGACGTTAAGACCCAGGACAACGTGACCATCGGCCTTGAGGTCTCTGCTCAGTACCACGTGAGCTATGACATGGGCGCCGGCCCGGCAGATTCGGGCATCTACAAGAGCTACTATATGCTGCAGGAGCCCGTCGACCAGATGCGTGACTTCATCACCGACGCTCTGCGCTCTTCGATTCCCGTCTACACACTCGATGAGGTCTTCGCCAAGAAGGATGACATCGCCAAGGACGTTAATGCCACCGTGTCCGAGCAGATGGCTGCCTACGGCTTCACCCTCGTGTCGACACTCATCACCAAAATCGCGCTGCCGACCGAGGTCGAGAACTCCATGAACGACATCAACGCTGCCCAGCGCAAGCGCGCTGCGGCACAGGAGCTCGCTGAGGCCGACCGCATCAAGCGCGTCACCGAGGCGACCGCCGAGGCCGAGGCAATGGAAAAGGCGGGCGAGGGCATCGCCAACCAGCGCAAGGCCATCGCGCTGGGTATCAAAGATTCGCTCGAGATCATCCAAGAGACGGGTGTCGGCAATGACGAGGCCAACCAACTGTTCATGTTTACGCAGTGGTCCGAGATGATGACGGAGTTCGCTCGCACGGGTAAAACCTCGACGGTCGTGCTGCCGAGCGACTTTTCGCAGTCGGCCTCGATGTTCGAGCAGATGCTGACCGCCAGCAAAGTTCAAAACGATTCGAAGGAGTAGACGCGCGTGAAATACACCGTCGTTTGCGTCGGTAAGCTCAAGGAGCGCTTTTGGAAGGACGCGTGCGCTGAGTACACCAAGCGCCTAGGTGCCTATGCCAAGGTTGATATCCGCGAGGTGGCCGATATCGACCCGGCTAAGGCGGGCGGCGTGGATGCCGCGCGCGACTAGGAGGGGGCGGCAATTCTTGCTGCATTGCCGTCTCGGGCGCATGTGATCCTGCTGGCTATCGAGGGCAAGGAGCGTTCGAGTGAGGAGCTCTCGGCGCGGCTCGACGATCTTATGCTGCGAGGCAGCAGCGACATTGCCTTTGTAATCGGCGGTTCGGACGGCGTGAGTGATGAGGTGCGCGCCCGCGCCGACGAGATGCTCAGCTTTGGACACATTACCTTGCCGCATAACCTGGCGCGTGTGGTGCTGCTAGAGCAGATTTACCGTGCCTGCAAGATCAGCCGTGGCGAGCCGTATCACAAATAGGTCGGCAATACGAAACAATGGCGTGGGACAATACCTTTCGTTTTGAGGAATGTGTCTGAAAGGACTATGCGATATGAAGATTGGATTTGTCGGTTTTGGCAATATGGCGAGCGCTATGGCCGATGGCTGGATCGCTGCCGGTGTAGCTGCGAGCGACATGTGCGCCTGTGCGGGTCGCTACGACGCACTGGTTGAGCGCTGCGAGGCGCGCGGCATGGTCGCCTGCCACGATGCCGCCGAGGTCGTCGCCGCATCCGATATCGTGGTCGCTGCGGTCAAACCGTACATGATCGAGAAGGTATTCGCCCCGCTCAAGGATGCTCTTGCCAAAAAGGTCGTTCT
>CAJMJM010000064.1 GCA_905213725.1 Collinsella aerofaciens | reverse complement strand
TGGAGAAATCATGGTCGCGCCGAATGTACGTATTCACATCCATAAAGCCACCGGCGAGCGCCAGGATAATGCCCAGTTCGATGGACTCCGATATCTGTTTGGCACGCTGCATCGTCGTGCATCCTCCTTGTTGACGACCCTCTCGTGCGTTGGCGGAAACATAACCGCCGTTCATACTGTAACCCATTGACAACATGGCGTGCGCGCGAGACGGGTTCTCCAACGCGCAGATACACAGTCTGGAAACAAACGACTGGCTCAGCGACGCTCTCACTCACCAGCTCATGTACTCCCCCAGTCTTTTTAGCCCCGCCCCAAAAAGACTGGTTACAATTACGTGCAGCATACAAACACCGGGAGGGATCGTGGCAAAAAAGCCTCAGCACGCTCAGAACAACCAGCGCAGTCAGCAGGGCAAACAGGGCCAGCAGCAAAAGCGTGGCGGCAAGGCCCAGGGCGGCCACGCCGCTCATACCCCGGCAGCGCCCGCCCGCCCCTGGCGCCCGGGCCGCGATAAATTCCTCCCCGTCAGTCGAGCCGACATGGATGCACGCGGCTGGGACCAGTGCGACTTTGTCTACATCTGCGGCGACGCCTACGTGGACCATCCCAGCTTTGGCATGGCCATCATCAGCCGCGTCCTCGACGCGCACGGCTACAAAGTGGGCATCATCTGCCAACCCGACTGGACCGACCCCGCCAGCATCACCGTGCTCGGCGAGCCGCGCCTAGGCTTTCTCGTCAGTGCCGGCAACATGGACTCTATGGTCAACCACTATTCGGTGACCAAGCATCGCCGCCACACCGACGCCTATACCCCCGGTGGCGAAGAGGGGCGCCGTCCCAATCGCGCCGTCACGGTCTACGGCAACCTCATCCGCCAGACGTTTAAGGACGCCCCCATCATTATCGGTGGCATCGAGGCAAGCCTGCGTCGCCTGGCCCACTACGACTACTGGCAGGACAAGCTCAAGCGCTCGGTGCTGCTCGACTCGGGCGCCGACATCCTCATCTACGGCATGGGCGAGCACGCGATTGTCGAGATCGCCGACGCGCTCGACGCGGGACTGCCCGTCGACCAGATTACCTATATCAACGGCACCGTCTACCGCACCAACTCGCTCGACGAGGTCTACGACTACGACCTGCTGCCCAGCTGGGACGATCTTGCCGCCGACAAGCTCAACTACGCGCGCAGCTTTAACGTGCAGCAGCAGAATATGGACCCCATCACCGGCCATCGCCTGGTAGAGCCCTATCCCAACAGCGTCTATGTGGTGCAAAACCCGCCGTCGACGACACTCACCACCGACGAGATGGACGAGGTGGCCGAACTCCCCTACGCACGCGATTGGCATCCCGATTACGACGCGGCGGGCGGCGTGCCGGCCTTTGCCGAAATCAAGTTTTCGATCAGCTCCAACCGCGGCTGTTTTGGCGAGTGCTCGTTTTGCGCCCTCACCTTCCACCAGGGCCGCGTGTTGCAGATGCGCAGCCACGACTCGATCATGCGCGAGGCCGAGCTGCTCACGCGCGATCCCGAGTTTAAGGGCTACATCAACGACGTAGGCGGACCGACGGCCAACTTTAGCCGTCCCGCCTGCGACAAGCAGCTCAAGCACGGCGTGTGCAAGAACAAGCGCTGCCTATGGCCGAGCGTGTGCAAGAACATGGTGGTCGACGAGAGCGGCTACACGCAGCTGCTGCGCGACCTACGCCAGCTGCCGGGCGTTAAGAAGGTCTTCGTCCGCAGCGGCATCCGTTTTGACTACACTATGGCCGATGCCTCGGACGAGTTTTTGCGCGAGCTGCTGGAGCACCATGTCTCGGGCCAGCTACGCGTGGCGCCCGAGCATGTGAGCGACGCGGTGCTCTCCGTGATGGGCAAGCCGAGCCGCGCCGTCTACGATGCGTTCTGTCGCAAATTTGAGCGCCTGAACCGCGAGTACGGACTCAAGCAGTACGTGGTGCCGTATCTGATCTCGAGCCACCCCGGCTCGACGATGAAGGAAGCCGTGGACCTTGCCGAGGCCGTGCGCGACATGGGCTACATGCCCGAGCAGGTGCAGGACTTCTACCCTACGCCGTCCACCATGTCGACCTGCATGTACTACACCGGCGTGGACCCGCGCACCATGGAGCCGATCTACGTGGCGCGCGACCCGCACGAGAAGGCTATGCAACGCGCGCTCATCCAGTATCGCAAGCCCGAGAACTACAAGCTGGTACGTGAGGCGCTGGAGAAGGCCGGCCGCCGCGATCTGATCGGCTACACCAAGCATTGCCTGATCCGTCCCGTGCCGCCGCGACCGGGCGAGACGTCTGCTGGCGGCGGACATGGCGCCGGCAATAAGGGCGGCAAGGCCCACGGTGGCGCTGGCGGCGCCGGCAAGGAGCCTAAGGGCAGCAAGGGTCACGGCGGCATGTCGCGCGCGCAGAACACGGCCGGCCGCAACCGCGCGGCCCAGGGACGGCAGGGCGCCAACGGAGGCGGCAGGCGCAACTAAGGCAGCGGTGCCGTCGCTATGTCCGTCTCGCATGCGTGGCGCAGTGAGCGCATCGCCTCCACGAGGATGATGCCGGCGATGGCAACCGTGACCGCCACGTCGAGCGGCGTGTTCACAAACCAGAGCATCGTCATGAGATACGACCCGGCATTAAAGGCAAAGTGCAGCAGGATCGTGTAGCGGAGCTTTCCGGTGGTCACGAGCACCCAACCAAAAATGAGGGCGGCGGCGCCCGCATAGCAGCCCTGCACCCAGTTCATGTGCATAAAGCCGAAGACCGCCGCCTGCAGCACGATTGCCGCGGCGACGCCCCAGGTACTCGGGGCCGCCCAGGGCACTATGGCGCCGTCCTGCGCGTTCGCGCGGCGCCGGCGCTTCCAGAGCGAACGGCACTGTGGATTAAACGCACGCAGCGAAAACTCAAAGATGATGCCGCGCACCAGCAGTTCCTCGCAAAACGGCGCGCCGAGCACCGTGGTCAGGACGGCAAGAAGGCTGGTATCGCCCATGCCCGTTTCCTCGACGAGCTCGCTATAGTCTGCCGCGACCTCGGGCAGCAGCGACAGCACGCCGTCGCATAGGTAGCTAATGACCACCTGCATGGATAGGCCGATCACGACAACGCAGACAATGCGCTTCCATGCCGCGCTTGCTCCCCCACCGAGCGGGCGCTCGCCTTGCCGGCGCGCCATGAAGGAGCGGGGCCACAGATAACGCCACCACAGCCGCGCCATCAAAAATGACGCCGTCTGCGCGGCAGCCTGAAACCATTGGATATCGAGATTGTCGCTCGGATAGCCCGTCAGCACCGACACGGCATCGAGAACTGAAAACAGAACCACGCTCAGGGCTATATCGGCAGCGACAACGCCAAAACAGGCAAGCGCCCACGCCATCGCATTGAGCATGCCAACCTCCTCAAAACCCGGCACTTAGGGACGTTCCTTAACTGCCGGCAGAAAAAGAACGTCCCCAAGTGCCGGCAGTTTGGAACAGTCATTGTTGATGAGAATCGGGCGCAGCGCCAAAGGCCCCGTTGGGCGAAAGGGCGAACGGGAAGGTGCCACAGCGAGTGAAAGCGGCGATGAACATGCGGATGGCGGTGGACGGCGGGGGGCCCACGAGCTGGGTTGCCGCCGCGAAGGCCGCCTTTTCCTCGGGCAAAACCTTCGCGACAACCGGGGTCATGTGTTCTGCCATGGCGCTTCCCTTTTGAAACGACGGTGGTGCGGATGGATGCGGGCCACGCGGCTGGGCGACGGGCTGTGAAGGCAACCCGATTGGCCCGCATCTGGAGTTTGTTCTACGGCGTTGGTATTACTTGGTATTCCTAAGTATTACCCCGTAGATAGAATACCATACCCGACCCCATGGGGACGGAGAAAAAACGGATCAATTTGTTGCTGAGTAAGTCTTTAGAGCGTGATGATGTCCGAGATATTGAGGGCCCGAGCGTCAGCGGAATCGTGCGTGGCAAGCAACAGCATACGGCCGTCGAGCAAGTCGAGCACGACCTCGGTGCATGCGTCGCGCGCAGCGATGTCTAGACCGGTAAAGGGCTCGTCCAGAATCACTGCGCCGCCCGGACACAGCAGGGCTCGGGCAATCTCGACACGACGGCGCTGCCCGCCCGAGAGCTCGGCCACGCGGGCATGCACATCGATCCCCGGTACCAGCAGGCGCAACAAGGCAGCGGCACTCGAGATATTCACGCGTGCATCGGCGCACACCAGCACGTTATCCAAAGCAGAGGCGTCCTCGACCAGGCGCACATCCTGAAACACCATGGAGCACGGTGCGCACTCCCCCGCCACCAGCGCAAGCAACGCCGACTTGCCCACGCCCGAGGCGCCCATCACGCAGGCGCGCCCACCGGCGGGCACACGAAGCACCAGCCCGTCGAGCGCCGGCGCCAAGGGCGCCCGATCGCCCACGGCAAGCGCAAGCTCCGCCGCAGCCCCGCCGCCAGCAGAGCCGCACGCACGCCCGCGGCCACCGCGCCCATGCGCCCGCACGGCAGTACGCCACGCCACGGGCCCCGAAGCCCGCAGCAACCACACCAGCACGCGCTCGCATGCCCCCGCTGCCGCCCCGGCCAGCACGGTCCCCGCCAGCAGGTCCGCCGTCTCGAGCAAAAGCTTCGCCTGATAGACGCGTTCGCCCACGGTGCCCGTCGCCATGCCGATGAGCTCCGCCGCCACGCCGGCCTTCCAGCTCATGCCGATCACGGCACGCGCACACGAAAGCACAAACGGCAGGACCTCGCGCCAGGTATGGGCGCAAAACAGACGCCAACCCTGCACGCCATGCAGACGAAACATCTGCTCCAGCGGCTGATCAACCTGTGCCAACCCCTCAACCAGCGAAAAATACACGCCCGGCAGCGCCATCAAAAAGACCACGGCGATGCTCACGCGCGCCGACCCCAGCCAAATGAGCAGCAGGACCACCACACAGGCAACCGGCGTCGCCTTAACAAACGAAAGCGCCGGCGCCACCAAGCGGGCAAACGTCAGCGATCGCACCGAGACTCCCGCCATCACGCCGCCGCACACCGCGGCAAGCGCCAGCCCGCCCAAGATCCGTGCGCCTGAACCCACCAGAATCGCCCACGTCCCGGCATCACATGCCAGCCGCAGCAACGCCACCACGACAGCGACCGGCCCCGGCAAAATCAATGGTTGCGCCACGAGACCCGCCACCAGCACCCACACGGCAAGCCAAAAGGCGGCAACGGCACCTGCTGCCGCCACCGCCTTCACACGCACTGTCATTTGTCGAGCAAACACACGCACGGGCTACTCCATGTAGTAGAAATCATCGGCCGGGAGCTTGCCGCCCACGGCGCTCGCGTCCGCATCAGCCAGCACCTGCAGATACCCGTCGAGCGCCGCCTTCATATCCTTCCCCGTCTGGCACACGAGCATGCACCCGGGAATCGCCTTTTCGGCAATCGCGGCGTTATCGACGATGCCCGCATCGACCACGGCCTGAGCCCAGTCTGCCGGCGCCGCGTTCACGGCCTCAACGCTCGCCGCATGGCAGCTCAAGAATTCCGCCACGGCCTCGGGATGTTCCTTGGCAAAGGCCCGGCGCACCACGGTCACGCCCGTCAGCAAACGGGAGCCCGTGTCACCCGCCAGCTCATCCCACACATCGGTCAGACTTACCGGCGCCGACAGCTTGCCTTCGCTCTTGGCGATGGCCGCCGTCTTGAACGGCTCCGGCAGCACGCCCACGGCGGACGGGTCGACAAGCAACGCCGACAGCACCTCGGTGGGCTCGCTCTTAAACTCAAGCGCCACCTGGCCGGTCAGGCCCGCGCGCTCCAGCAAGTAGTTCATGAC
Organism: Collinsella aerofaciens; assembly: GCA_905213725.1. Classification (GTDB taxonomy): domain Bacteria; phylum Actinomycetota; class Coriobacteriia; order Coriobacteriales; family Coriobacteriaceae; genus Collinsella; species Collinsella aerofaciens_BZ. Next base: position 4,398 of record CAJMJM010000064.1, on the reverse strand, counting down.
GTACTCCGGCGTGGTGCCCTTGCCCGTCATATAGACGGTATGGCCCGCCAGATCGCCAAACGAGGCCACATTCGCGTCGCCCGTCACAACGTTCAGCACGCCCAGCGTGTTGATGTCGATGACCTGCGCCGCGCCCTCGGTCTTGTTGTAGAGCACGCTCGCCACGTTGGCGGGCACCAGGGCGATATCGATATCGCCCTGAATGACCTTGGGCACAATCTCGTCGGCGGCAGTGTTGATCGCAAAGTCGAACTTATTGTCCGTCTCGCCATCGGCAGCCTGGTCCATAAACTGCACCAGGCCAATCGAGGTCGGCCCCTTGAGCGAGGCGACGTGCACCTCGACGGGCTCCGCGGCGATCGCCGCACCACCGGCAGCCGAGCCCGCGGCAGACCCGGCACCGGCAGCCCCGCCGCCACAGCCCGCGAGCGCAAGCGACAGGGCGCCCGCGGCGAGCGCCGAGGCAAACCCCCGGCGCGACATCTCAAAATCAAACGCGCGCATCGCTAGCACGTCCCCTCGTTAGGCATCGACCAGGCATGATGGTCGGTATGCAGCAACTCCTCGGCCAGCGGCGAGAGCGGCGCGCCCAAAAACTCGCGGTAGCACGCCTGGACATCGGGATTCTCGTGCGAGAAACGAATGTCCGCCTTCGCATCCAGGCTCCACAGCACCTGGCCACGCTCAGCCGCCAGCTCGCAGCCGTCGTGGATCGGCTGACCACCGCCACCGACGCAGCCGCCCGGGCACGCCATGACCTCGACGAAGTCATAGCTCACACGGCCGTCGCGAATCGCATCGAGCAGGCGGGCGGCGTTGCCCAGCCCGTGCGCCACCGCGACGCGCACCTTGGTACCATCGATATCGGCCACGGCTTCCTTCCAGCCATCCAGGCCGCGCACATCGGTAAAGAAGTCGGCGTCGGGATTCTTGCCCGTCACCAGGTAATATGCCGAGCGCACGGCGGCCTCCATCACGCCGCCCGTGGCGCCAAAGATCACACCCGCGCCCGTGCCAAAGCCCAACGGCGTATCGAGCGGCTCCTCGACCAGCGTGTCAACGCTCACGTGGCTCGCGCGGATCATGCGCACCATCTCGCGCACCGTCAGCGCAACGTCCACGTCGGGCGCGCCGCCCTCGCCCATCATGCTCGGCAGCGCACACTCGGCCTTCTTGGCCGTGCATGGCATAACGGACACCACGAACAGACGCTCGGGCTCCACGCCCAGCACCTTGGCGTAGTAGGTCTTGGCGATAGCGCCGAACATCTGCTGCGGCGACTTTGACGTGGACAGGCTGTCGACAAACTCGGGGTAACGTGCCTTCACAAAGCGCACCCAGCCCGGGCAGCAGCTCGTAAACATGGGCCAGCCGCGGCTGTCGCCCTCACCCTTAGCGGCGGCGCCCAGGCGCTCGAGCAGCTCGGAGCCCTCCTCCATAATGGTGAGGTCGGCCGAGAAATCGGTATCGAACACATACTCAAAGCCTACGCGGCGCAGCGCGCAAGCCAGACGCTCGACGGTTGCCTCCTCGCGCGGAATGCCGAGCTCCTCGCCCCAAGCACTACGCACGGCCGGCGCGATCTGCACCAGCACGATCTTGTCGGGATTAGCGAGCGCGTCAAACACGGTCTCGGTGTCGTCGCGCTCGCGCAGCGCGCCCGTCGGGCAATGCGTGATGCACTGGCCGCACGCGACGCAATCGGTCTTGCCGATCGGCACGCGCCCGCGGGTGCCCACGGCGGTATGCGTGGCGCGGTTGGTCAGGTCCCAAATCCCTAGGCCCTGTACGCTCTCGCACACCTTGATGCAGCGCATGCATTTAATGCACTTGTCGTTTTCGCGGATGATGGGGAAATCGAAATCCCAGCCCTCGCCCGCCAAATGCCTTTGATACGGCAGATAGAAAATGCCCAGGTCGTTGGCAATGGTCTGCAGGTTGCAGTTACCGCTGCGCACACAGCTCGTGCAGCGTGAATCGTGCTGCGAAAGCAGCAGCTGCACGTTGGTGCGGCGCGCCTCGCGGGCCTTGGGGCTGTTGGTGTGGACCACCATGCCATCGAGCACGTAGTTGTTGCAGGCGGCAACCAGCTGGTCGCAGCCCTCAACCTCGACCACGCACACGCGGCAGCCGCCGATCTCGTTCAGATCGCGCAGGTAGCACAGGGTGGGAATCTGGATGCCGACGGACTTGGCCGCGTCCAGGATCGTGGTGTGCTCGGGCACCACGACCTCGCAATTATCGATAGTGAGCTTGACCATATTGAGTGCTCCGCTTTCGGTGTTATCGCTGACAGTGGGGTTGTTGAGCTCTACCATTCCAGGTTCCTCCCTCCGCGGAACGCGCCAAAACCAAAGTGGTCGCAACGCAGGCAGCGGCTTGCCTCCTGGCGCGCCTCCTCCTCGGTAAGGCCCTGCTCGACCAGATTCCAATCGTGAATACGCTCGCCGGCCTCGCGCTCACCCAGCTCGCAGCGGCCGCACTCGTGCTTGCCCTTAAACTGAACGGTCGGCAGCTCCACGTCGAGCTTGATCTTGTGGTCGAAGCCCAGATAGCGGTCGATGTTTGCCGAAGCCACGCGGCCGGCGTTGATGGCACGGATGACGGTGGCGGGGCCGGTCTGGCAGTCGCCGCCGCTAAAGAGGCCATCGAAGTTGGGCACGGCACCGTCCGAGTCGGTGACCACGCACCCCCACTTGCAGGCGATGCCCATGTCCTCAAACGGCTTGGAATCGATGTCCTGGCCAATGGCGACAAACACGCGCTCGCAGGGGATGACGCGCTCGGGCGTAGCGGCGGCACGCGGAGCCGGACGACCGCGGCGGGGCTCGCCGATAATCTGCGGTTGCACGCGCAGGCCGCTCACGCGACCATCTTCGCCCGTCTCGATGGCGAGCGGCGCCGTGAGCTCCAGAACCTCGCAACCCTCGGCCTGGGCGCCGGCAATCTCGGCGTCCTGGGCCGTCATATCGCAGATGCGACGGCGGTAGACGATGCTCACCTTTTCGGCACCGCAGCGCACGGCAGAGCGCGCCACGTCCATGGCCACGTTGCCGCCGCCGATGACGCACACGCGCTGGCCGCTCAGATCGGGCAGCTCGTCGTCTCCGATGGCGCGCAGCATCTTGACGGCCGACTCCACGCCGGGCGCCTCTTCACCCGGAAGGCCGAGCTTCTTGTCGCTATGGGCACCGATGGCCAGGTAGACGGCATCGAACTCGTCGCGCAGGCGAGCGAGCTCCTCGCCGTTCACGGAGTGATCGAGCTCAACGTCGATGCCGGCGCTCAAGATCCAGTCGATCTCGGCCTGCAGGCGCTCGCGCGGCAGACGATAGCTGGGGATGCCGTAGCGCAGCATGCCGCCCAAGTGGTGGCGCTGCTCAAAAATGGTCACCTTGTGGCCCATCACGGCTAGGTAGTAGGCGCAGGAAAGGCCGGCCGGGCCGCCGCCGATCACAGCGACGCGCTTACCGGTGTTGTCCACTACGTGCGGCTTGTGGTCGTTGAGGTCACTGTGCTCAACGGCAAAACGCTTGAGGGCGAGGATGTTCATGGGGTCGTCGACCATGCCGCGACGGCAGTGCATCTCGCAGGGATGCTCGCACACCAGGCCGCAGACGAGCGGCAGCGGGTTGTTCTTGCGGATGACCTTGACGGCATCGGCATAGCGGCCGGCCTCGACCAGCGAAATGTAACCGGGAATGTCGACGTGCGCCGGGCAGCCCGAGACGCACGGGACGCGGGCCTCGCGGTCAAAGCCACAGGAGTGCTCGCGGATGTGGTGCTCAAAATCGTCGCGGAAGCCGCGAATGGCCGTGAGCGCCATGGCGCCGGCCTCGTAGCCGATGGCGCAATCGCTCGAAAGGTAGATGGTGCGGGCCGTGCGCTCAATCAGGTTGAGTGTGGACTCATCGGCGCGCCCTTCGAGCACATCGGCGAGCAGGTCGCTCAGCGCGCTTAGGCCCACGCGGCAGGGCGTGCACTTGCCGCAGCTCTGGGTGGAGCACAGGTTGACGAGCGCCGCCGTAAACTCCACGGGACACGGGGCGAGCGAGCTCACCGCCAGACGACGTCCGAGCGCATCGTGCAGGTCGTCCATGACGGCCTGAGCGTGGCTGCGTTCCATTACATGCAGTCGAGCCATAAGATCCCCTCTCACATGGCAGCCCGGAGGCGAGGCCGGGCGAAATTGCTACACGCATAACACTGACCTAAAAAGTTGTGAGGTCTCCATACGGTTCGGCAGGCGGTATAAAATGTCACCCTCAGCGGTGAAATAGAACATTACCGCAGATAAATGCCATATTTGATAAAACGCGTTACCAAATTGCAATATTCAATGTGAAAAAGAGCGCCTTACTATTTTTCCTTTTTGATCCGTTTTCCTCCGTCCCCTTC
>CAJMJM010000063.1 GCA_905213725.1 Collinsella aerofaciens | reverse complement strand
TGGCGATCAAAGCACACCACATGCTCGGAGCGGCGAAGCACCTCGGCGGAATTAATGAGGCGCTCGACGACCGGCACGTCCACCGAGATGAACAAGTCAGGATTGCCGGTGTACGCAGATGCCGGCACCAGGCGATCGGAGCCTTCCATAAAGCGGTAGATGCGCGGAACTGGGTCATCGTCTGCCAGCAGCAGGGCAATGTCCTTGTTGGGGAAAAACTTCATGAGCGAAAGGCCCAGACCCAATACGGAGCCCAAGGCATCGCCATCGGGAGAAGTATGTCCCGAAATCGCAATGAAGGACGCACCCTCGATGAGCTCGAGGATGCGTCGCTGAATATCTGCAGACTCGCACGAGGCGAGGTCGGCGGAATTAGTCATCTAAAGCTGCCTCCTGGGCGGCATCCGCTATCGGATAGCCGTCCTCGTCCTTTTCGATCGCAAGCGTGGCGGGAACGTTTTCCAGCGCACGCGTGATGCGCTCGGCCTCATCGGTCGAGCGATCGATGCGAAAATCGAGCTCGGGCGTGACACGCCAATCGAGCGAGCGAGCCAACAGGCTGCGAATACGGCCCTTAGCGCTAGCGAGCGCCTCCATGACCTCGTCGTAGCGGCTCGCATCGCACGACACATACACGCGCGCGAACGAACGGTCCACCGCGACCGCGACCGCAGTCAAAGTAACCAGGTCGAGACGCGGATCGGAAACCTCAAAGAGCAGGATATAACCAAGCTTCTCGCGAAGCTGCTCGCCCAGACGGCGGGTTGCCTGCGTTTGCTTCATAGCGCTACCCCCTACTCGGTACGGGCAACCTGGTCGATACGGTAACCCTCGATCTGGTCGCCGGGCTTGATGTCCTGGAAGTTCTCCAGGCCAATGCCGCCCTCGGAACCGCTCTTGAGGCTCTTGGCCTCGTCCTTGTAGTGGCGCATCGAGGCGATCTTGCCGTTAAAGACCACGATACCGTCGCGCACCAGGCGCACGGAATCGGTCGCGGCGATCTCGCCCTCTTCGACGCGGACACCGGCAGCGATACCGACTTTGGGCACCTTGAAGGTGTCCAGGACGGTCGCGGTACCCGTGGCGACCTCAACCTCGGTGGGCTTGAGCATGCCGATACGGGCGGCGTCGAGCTCCTCGAGGCACTTGTAGATGACGTCGTAGCAACGAATCTCGACGCCCTCGCGCTCGGCGGCGGAGCGGGCCTTACCGTCGGGACGGACGCCAAAGCCGATGATGATGGCGTTGGAGGCGTCGGCCAGAACGACGTCGGTCTCGTTGATGGCGCCAACGGCGGAGTGGATCGTGTTGATGCGAACCTCGGACTGATCCATCTTGTCGAGCGAGTCCTGAAGGGCCTCGATGGAACCCTGGACGTCGGCCTTGATGATCAGGTTGAGCTCCTTGACCTCGGCGTCGGCAATGGTCTCGAAGAGGTTCTCGAGCGTGACGTGCTTGACGCGGCTCTGCTCCTCGATACGGGCCTTGAGCGAACGTTCATCGGCCAGGGCGCGTGCCTCGCGCTCGTCCTCGAACACGCGGAACTCGTCACCGGCGTTGGGCACGGACTGCAGGCCCAAAATCTCGACAGCGTCGGAGGGACCGGCCTCGGTGACGGCGCGGCCCTTGGGGTCGAGCATGGCACGGACGCGGCCATAGGTAAGGCCGGCGACCAGCGTATCGCCCACGTGCAAGGTACCGCGGGTCACGAGCACGGTAGCGACCGAGCCACGGCCCTTGTCGAGCTTGGCCTCGAGGACGTTGCCGGAGGCAAAGGTGTCCGGGTTGGCCTTGAGCTCGAGCACGTCGGCCTGGAGCAGCACGGTCTCCAGAAGTTCGTCGATACCGATCTTCTGCTTGGCCGAGATGTTGACGAACATGTTCTGTCCGCCCCACTCCTCGGGGATGACTCCGTACTCGGTGAGCTCCTGACGCACACGGTCGGGGTTGGCGCCCGGCTTATCAATCTTGTTGACGGCAACGACGATGGGTACGCCGGCGGCCTTGGCGTGGTTGATGGACTCGACCGTCTGGGGCATGACGCCGTCGTCAGCGGCGACGATCAGGATGACGATGTCGGTCACCTTGGCGCCACGGGCACGCATAGCCGTAAAGGTGGCGTGACCCGGGGTATCGATAAAGGTGATCTTGCGGTCGTTGATCATGACCTGCGAAGCGCCGATGGCCTGCGTAATGCCGCCCGCCTCGCCGGCAGCAACGCCGGTGTGACGGATGGCGTCAAGCAGCGACGTCTTGCCGTGGTCGACGTGGCCCATGACGGTGACGACCGGGGCACGCGGCTTAAGGTCGGCGGGATCGTCGTAGAACGAGAAGGTGTTCTCCTCCTCGGGGGTGATAATCTTGATCTGACGGCCCAGGTCGTCGGCAACGAGCTCAACGAGGTCGTCGGACATGGACTGCGTCATGGTGAGCGGCGTACCCAGCAGGAACAGGCGCTTGATGATGTCGTTGGCCGGAACGTCGAGCGCCTCAGCAAGCGCCTGGACGGTAACGCCCTGGGAGACCTTGATGGCGTCGAGGTCCTCGGGGTTCACGCCCTGGGCCAGCGCCTCCTCTATCTTGCGCTCCTCCTGAGCCTTGGCAGCCTCGCGCTCACGCTTCTCCTTGCGTTTCTTGCGGCGACCGGTAGACTCACGCGAAGCCTCCTCGACGGCAGCACGAGCCTCCTCGAGCACCTTCTCGCGGCTGTACTCCTCGGCCTCGCGAGCCATGCGGCTGTAGTGGTCCTCTTCGTTGTTGTGACCGCCCTTGCGCTTCTTGCCCTTGCCCTGCTTATCGGGGTTGGGGAAGTCCATGCCGGCAGCGACGTTGTTGCTGGCGTTGGTGCGATGACTGTGCGGACGGCTCTCGGAGGCGTTGCGCTCGGAGTTGTTGTCGGAGGCGTTGCGATCGTTACGACGGCCACCGCGGCGGTCGTTGTTGCCGCCACGACGGTTACCGCGCTCGGCGGCGCGCTCGGCCTTGGCCTTGTCCTCGGCGTCCTTCTTCTCCTTGAGCACGGTCTCCTGTGCGGCGATCTGGTCGAGCAGCGAACGGAAACGCGAACCGGAGTCGGAAGCGGGAACGGCGCGGCGCTGGGCCTCGCGGGCAGCCTCCTCCTTCTCGCGGGCAAGGCGCTCCTGCTCGGCCTTCTTCTTGGCCTCGGCCTCGGCGCGGGCGGCCTCCTCGGCAGCCTGGGCCGCGGCGAACTGGCGGCGCTCCTCCTCGCGTGCCTTCTCGGCAGCGATGCGCTCGCGCTCGGCCTCGGCGGCACGCGCGGCCTCCTCGGCGGCAGCGGCCTGCTCCTCGGCCTGCTTGGCGGCCTCGACTTCCTGGGCGCGGGCCTCGATCACCGGGGCGAGCTGCTTGCGGACCATGGCGACGTAAGCGTCCTCCAGGGCGGAGGAAGCGGACTTAGCGGGAATCTTCATATCGGCGAGATGACCCATCAGTTCCTTGGAGGTCATGCCGAACTCTTTGGCCAGGGTGGACACACGGACTTTTGCCATATGACTTCACCTACCCTTTCTGGCACCTTGGTGCCTAGAGACTGAACGAGCGTGGGAGATGCGCCGGAACCCGTCCGGCGCGACCGCGCGCTAGATCAGGTCCTCCGCATCATCGAAGGCGTCGGTGTCGTGGACACCGCAGAAACGGGAGCCGGGACGGGCCTGGTTGCGGCACTGAATGCCGTCCTCGGACACGTACTCGCAGCGACGGACGTCATCGTCCTCCTCGTCACCGATCAGGTCGGCGGCGGGCTCCTCGTGAACGGGGACGTTCTTGAGGATGTCGGCGGCAAGGGTCTCGGACTTAATGTCGATGTGCCAACCAGTCAGGCGAGCGGCGAGGCGGGCGTTCTGGCCCTCCTTGCCAATGGCGAGGGACAGCTGGTCGTCCGGCACGATGACGCCGGCGTAGGCCTTCTCCTCGTCGATGAGGACGCGGGTGACTTTGGCGGGCGACAGGGCGTTGGCAACGTAGACGGCCGGATCGGCATCCCACAGGATGACGTCGACACGCTCACCACGGAGCTCACCAACGACGGCGCGGACACGGCTGCCCTTGGGGCCGACGCAGGCGCCCACGGGATCCAGACGATCGTCGAGCGAATGGACGGCGACCTTGGAGCGCTGGCCCGGCTCGCGAGCGATCGACTTGATCTGGACGGTGCCCTCATAGATCTCGGGCACCTCCTGCTCAAACAGACGACGCATGAGCTCGGGGTGGGTACGGGAGATGACAATCGGCGGACGGCTGTGCTCGCCACGAACCGGCTGCAGGTTGGAGTTGGGGTCGCGAACGTCGATGATCACGGCCTTGATGTGCTGGTTGTGCAGGTAGCGCTCGCCCATCGGACGCTCGTTGCGCTCGTTCTCGTAACGGCGCTGGTCGAAGTGCGGAAGCTCGGCCTCGACGCCCTCGCGGATCTTGACGATTGTGAAGTCGGGCGTGGACTGCAGCACGGTACCGCTGATGAGGTCACCGATGCGGCCGGAGAACTCCTCGTAAATCTGCTCGCGGGCGGAGTTGCGCACGATGGCGTTGATCTCGGCCTTGGCGTGCTGGGCAGCGATGCGGCTCGTGTTCTTGGGAGTGACGTCGATCTCCTCGAACTCGGTGAAGTTGCCCTCCTCGTCCATAGAATCGTCGATCGGCTCCAGGCGGTAGACGTAGATCTTGCCGGTGGTGCGGTCGATGGTCACCTTGGCGCCCCACTCAAGATGCAGGATCTCGGCATAGCTCTTGGCAAGCGACTGCTCCAGGCGGTCGATCAGGTAGAGCTGGTCGATGTGCTTCTCCTGGCAAAGCTCCATCAGGGCGGACATCATGTCGGATGCTGCCATCTTACTTTCCTTCCTTCGCGGGCTAGAAGTCGTAGGTGGGCTGCAACTTGCACTTTTTTACATCAGAGAAATCGAGGGTGACGGACTCGCCGTCCTCGAGCTCGAGGGTCACGTCGGTCTCGGTCGCAGCGGCAATCTTGCCGGTGAACTTGCGACAGCCCTCGGTGGCGGTGGAGGTGAGCTCGCAGTCCTCGCCCACAAAGCGGGCAAAGTCGCGCGGGCGGCGCAACGGGCGCGCCATGCCCGGGCTCGACACCTCAAGCGTGTAGCTCGAAGAAATGGGATCGAGCTCCTCGATCACGTCGCCGACCCACTTGGTGTTGGCCGTGACGCCGTTGAGCGACAGGCTCTGACCCTCGGCACCCTCGATACGCACACGCACGCAGGGGGCCTTGGTGGCACCCACGAGCTCGACGTCGACGATGTCGACATCGTGCTGGGGAGCGACGGCCTCGAGCGCGTCGATGATCGCCTGCTCGGTCTTGGTCTTGACCATTGCGGCACCTCCATCCATACAAAAAAGAAGCGGGGCCGAAACCCCACTTCTTTCAATTACAACTTCATTTGCAAGCAAACTATACCAATAGCTGCGGAAACGTGCAAGCACAGTACGAATCTGCAGGTCAGCGTGTGCACAGCTTCTCCATAAGAATAGGACAATTGGTCGAGGAACCCCATGCGGCGCACCCTCAACAGCCCCAAAACGGGCCATGCGTCCCATTCCACAGGCCCGTTCGGACCCCAAGGGCATTCCTCCCCGAGCCCCTATCGATCAGACTTACGCTAGGGGACATTCTGCAACAAGCCAGCCAGCAAGTCGCGCAACGACGAACCTTTCCAAATCCTCTACGGCAAGGAGGCACCCATGAAACGCCTAGGCACCCTCTGCATGACTGCGCTCGCCATCGCAACGTGCTCGTTGGCCCTCTTGGGCTGCGGCAACGCGAATGGCAAAACCGACACATGCGAACCGAACCCTGGCAGCACAAAAGCCATCGAGAAAACGACGCCATCGGAGAGCTTCGACAAAATAGACGAGGACATCGTCGATCCCCAGGGCCTGAGTCCCGATTCCCAAGAACAGCTCCCCATCGACCTTGAGGCAGACGAGAACGTCCATGTTACCTGCGTGGGCAAGGACACGGATGGCTACGGCGACGCCGCGCTCGTCTTTACGGTGACCAACAACACCGGTGTCGACATGATGTTTGGCGATGTGGACTCCTATGCCTACGTCAACGGCGTGGTCCGCGACGTACGCATGCGCCAACCGGTCGCCGCTGGAGAGGAAACGCGCGCCATGCTCACCTTTGTGGGCACCTTCGACGACCCGGACTTTGATGTGAACAACGACCTCAACGACATCTACCTCAAAATTTGGATGTTCGAAGAGGCAACGGGCAACGTTTACTTTAGGGACCTGGTACACATCCCATAGAAGACGGTGCGACGCAATGACTAAGCAGGGCATACAACACAAAACGAGGGACGACCCAACCGGATCGCCCCTCGTCTTTTATGCGTCAGTTAAGCACGCAATGCTTACTTGACCACCAGGTTGACCAGCTTGCCGGGCACGCAGATGGCCTTGACGACCGTCTTGCCCTCGAGCCACTTGGCGACGGCGGCCTCGGCGGCAGCCTGCATATCCTCATTGGAGGCATCGCGGGCCACGTCGACGCGGCCGCGGACCTTACCGAGCACCTGGACGACGATCTGCACCGTGTCCTCAACGGACTCGGCCAGGTCGAACTCGGGCCAGGCAGCGGTGTAGGCGTTACCCTCGCAGCCGAGGGCCTCGTGCCACAGCTCGTCGGCCCAAAACGGGCAGATGGGCGCCAGGACGCTCACGATATCCTTAGCCACGCCGTAGCACAGCGCCTTGTCGCGGGCGGTACCCTCGGTGGCGTTGAGATAGGCGCTCGCCGCGTTGACGAGCTCCATGACGGCCGAGATCGCGGTGTTGAACTGGCCGCGATCGAAGTCCTCGGTGCACTTGGCGATGGTGCGGTGACGCTCGCGATAGAGCTTCATCGCAAACTCGTCGAGCGCGGACTTGTCGAAGGCCACGTTGGCGTCGCCAGACTGGACGAGCTGCCAAACGATACGCCAGGCGCGCTTGATGAAGCGGTTGGCGCCCTCGACGGCCTTGGGATCCCAGTCGAAGTCCTTCTCGGGCGGGGCGATAAACAGGATCGCCAAACGCATGGTGTCGGCGCCGTAAGGTTCGATGACCGAGCTCGGGGGCACGACATTGCCCTTGGACTTGGACATGGTGTCGCCGTTCTCGTCCTTGACCATGCCCTGGCACAGTAGGTTAGTGAAGGGCTCGTCCACGCTCAGCAGGCCCTGGTCGCGAAGTGCCTTGGTATTGAAGCGGCTGTAGAGCAGGTGCAGAATGGCGTGCTCGATGCCGCCGATGTAGTTATCGACGGGCATCCACCGGTCGGCGGCCTCGCGGGAGAAGGGCAGCTCGGTGTTGTGCGGGTCGGTATAGCGCAGGTAATACCAGCTGGAGCAGGTAAAGGTGTCCATGGTATCGGTCTCGCGCTTGGCCGGGCGGCCGCAGACCGGGCAGGTGGTCTCGTAGAACTCCTTGCACTCGGCGAGGGTTTCGCCGGCGCCCAAGTCCAGGTTCTCGGGCAGCGTCACCGGCAGCTGATCCTCGGGCACGGGCACGATGCCGCAGTGCTCGCAGTGGATGGCCGGGATGGGGTTGCCCCAATAGCGCTGACGGGAAATGAGCCAGTCGCGCAGGCGGAACTCGACCTTGCGCCGGCCGCAGCCCATGGCCTCGAGGTCGGCCACGATCGCAGCCTCGCCCTCGGAGTGCTTACCGCCGCGCATGCCGGTGTACTTGCCGGACTGGACGAGCGTGCCCTCGGCAGCATGGGCGCAATCCCAGTCGACGGTCTCGGCATGGAAGGTATCGATGGTCTCGCCGCTGGCCTCGACGGCAGCGCGATCGTCATCGTCCAGGATGATCGGCACGATCGGCAGGTCGTACTTACGGGCAAACTCAAAGTCGCGCTGGTCGCCACAGGGAACGGCCATGACGGCGCCGGTGCCGTAGTCGGCCACGACGTAGTCGGCAACCCACACAGGGACCTTCTCGCCGTTGACGGGGTTTACCACATAGCGGCCCGTGAAGGCACCATGCTTCTCGAGGGTGCCCTGGGCACGCTCGACGGCAGAGATATGCTTGGAGTCCTCGACGATCTTTGTCACGGCCTCCTCGTACTCCGTGCCCTCGACGAGCTAGTGCAAGCCGGCGTACTCGGGAGCCAGGACAAAGAAGGAGACGCCAAAAAGGGTATCGGCACGCGTGGTGAAGACGGTGATCTTACCCTCGTCGCCCTCGATGGGCTCGCCGTCCTTGTCGCACAGGGTAAAGTCGACCTCGGCGCCCTCGGAGCGACCGATCCAGTTGGCCTGCATCTGCTTGACGCGCTCGGGCCAGCCGGGGAGCTTCTCCAGGTCGTCGAGCAGCTCCTGAGAGTACTCGGTAATCTTGTAGTACCACTGCTCCAGGTCGCGTTTCTCGGGCTCGGTGCCGCAGCGCCAGCACTTGCCCTCGGTAACCTGCTCGTTGGCCAGAACGGTCTTGCAGGTGGGGCACCAGTTAACCGGGTTCTTCTTACGGTAGACCAGGCCCTTTTCCCACATCTTCTCAAAGATCCACTGGCCCCAGCGGTAGTAGTCGGGGCTGCAGGTCTTGACCATGCGATCCAGATCGTAGGAGAAGCCCATGCGCTTCATCGTGGCGAGCGCCTGGTCCATGTTCTTATACGTCCAGGCGGCAGCCTGCGTGTTGTGCTTGATGGCGGCGTTCTCGGCGGGCAGGCCAAAGGCGTCAAAGCCGATGGGGTGCAGCACGTCAAAGCCGCGCATACGAGCCTGACGGGCCATGGCATCGCCGATGGTGTAGTTGCGCGCGTGGCCCATGTGCAGGTCGCCCGACGGATACGGGAACATCTCGAGCACATACTTCTTGGGCTTGCTGTCGTCGGTGTCGACGGCAAAGAGGTTGGAGTCCTCCCAGGCCTTCATCCACTTGGACTCAATGGCCTGCGCGTCGTAGGCAGGAATCTCGTCCTTATGATCTGTGCAATCGCACATATCAGCTCCTTTAATCTTAGCTGGGGTCGGTCGGCTTAGCTTTATTCGCTACTGCGGACAGTCCTGCGCAAGACGAAGAGCACATTTAGTGCTCTTCTTTGCGTGCGGAACTTGTAGCGAACAAAGCTAAGCCGCCCGACCCTAAGGTTGACTCGACTGATAATAGCAAATACAACAAGCGAGATGCCTGCGACTTGCGGGCATCTCGCTTTATCTAAATAACGTGGTTTTGAATCAACCTTTGTTTGAAACTCGTTCTAGCACGAAAGGGTTTTCCAAGTGCCGCAAATTGCCATGAAAGAGGAGCGACGCGTACTTTGGTACGAGAGCGACGGTTTGAACGGCAAGGTGCGGTGCTTGGGAAAGCCGCTTAGCGGTAGCTGACGCTTTGCTGGGAGTCCTTGACGACTACGTCGTGGGCGCCGCCTTCGACGATGGAAGTAGAGCTGACAAGCGTTAGGCGTGCCTTTTCCTGGAGCTCGGGGATCGAGAGGGCGCCGCAGTTGCACATCGTGGACTTGACCTTGTAGAGCGTGCCGCCCACGCCGTCCTTGAGGGAGCCGGCGTAAGGAACGTAGGAATCGACGCCCTCGACGAAGCTGAGCTTCGCGGCGCCGCCCAGGTCGTAGCGCTGCCAGTTGCGGGCACGCGCAGAACCCTCGCCCCAGTACTCCTTCATGTACTGGCCATTGACGTTGACGCGCTCGGTCGGGCTCTCGTCAAAGCGGGCGAAGTAACGGCCCAGCATCATAAAGTCGGCACCCATGGCAAGGGCAAGCGTCATGTGGTAGTCGTAGACGATACCGCCGTCGGAGCACACGGGCACGTAGACGCCGGTCTCCTCGTAGTACTCGTCGCGCGCGCGGCAGACGTCGATCAACGCAGTGGCCTGGCCACGGCCGATACCCTTGGTCTCACGGGTAATGCAAATGGAACCGCCGCCGATACCGACCTTGATGAAATCGGCACCACAGTCAGCCAGGAAGCGGAAGCCCTCGGCGTCGACGACGTTACCGGCACCGACCTTGACGTCCTCGCCGTAGTTGGCGCGAATCCACTCAATGGTGCGCTTCTGCCACTCGCTGAAGCCCTCGGAAGAGTCGATGCACAGGACATCGGCGCCGGCCTCGATGAGCAGCGGCACGCGCTCGGCATAGTCGCGGGTGTTGATACCGGCGCCGACCATGTAGCGCTTGTCGCCGTCGAGCAGCTCGTTGGGGTTGGTCTTGTGGCTGTCGTAGTCCTTGCGGAAGACGATGCCCATCAGGTGATCGTAGTCGTCGACGATGGGCAG
>CAJMJM010000062.1 GCA_905213725.1 Collinsella aerofaciens | reverse complement strand
AGCTTAAACAGGCGCTCAAGATCTATATTGTTGCGATCCTCCGTTTGAATGAATTAGAGCTTTAAGGTCTCGCGGTTTCCCAATCTAAGTTGCGGTGGAATAGTTCCTAGAATGGGCCATTTGATGGCCAAGCAGGAACTATTTCACCGCAACTTTGTTTTTATTGGTGTAAAAGGCTGGCCATGTTTGGCGGCGGGTTTGTTATTCGTTTGTAAAGGCCGTGCTGCGCTTGCGGTAAGGGTCTATCAGATGCCCGTAAAAAACCGCAGTTGGCGCGGGCACTGCCCGATCGAGGCCGTATCTTTCCAAACAGCAAAGCGGGCAGGGTGCCCGCGAATCGCATGTATGAAAGGAAGATCATGCTCGATCAGGCTTATTCTCGTCGTCAGTTCCTCGGCCTCGCTGGTGGTCTTGCCAGCATCGTCGGTCTCGGTCTCGTTGGGTGCGGCGGCTCCGGCGCATCCGATGCCGCCGACAAGGGTAGCGCCGCTGCTGCCGAGTCCGTCTCCGGCGAGGTGACCTACGACGGTGCCTCTTCGTTCCAGGCTCTCGTCGAGGCCGCTGCCGAGAAGTTCATGGACGCCAACTCCGATGTCTCCGTCTCCGGCTCGGGTAACGGTTCGGGCAAGGGCCTGACCGCTGTCGCCGCCGGCACCGTCACCATCGGCAACTCCGACGTCTTCGCCGAGACCAAGCTTGAGGCCGATCAAGTCAAGAACCTCGTCGACCACGAGGTCGCCGTCGTGGGCATGGGCCCCGTCGTCTCCAAGCACGTCAAGGTCGACGACCTGTCCCTCGAGCAGCTCAAGGGTATCTTCTCCGGTCAGATTACCAACTGGAAGGAGGTCGGCGGCGACGACGCCACCATCGTCGTCCTCAACCGCAAGGCCGGCTCCGGTACCCGCGCCACCTTCGAGGCCGCCGTCTTTGGCGACGAGACCGTCGACTTTAAGGGCGACGCCGAGCTCGACAAGTCCGGCGACGTCCAGACTCAGATGGGCAGCACCGATAACGCCATCTCCTACCTCGACTTCTCGCACTTCGATGACTCCAAGTTCAACGCCATCAAGGTCGAGGGCGTCGAGCCCAAGAGCAAGAATGTCACTGATGACTCCTTCAAGATCTGGGCTACCGAGCACATGTACTGCTCCAAGGACGCCGACGAGGCCACCAAGGCCTTCCTGGAGTTCATGCTTTCCGACGACGTCCAGGGCAAGCTCGTCGAGGAGCAGGGCTTCATCCCCGTCTCTGCCATGAAGGTCGTCAAGGACGCCAGCGGCAAGGTCTCTGCTAAATAAGTAATCGCCCCGGAAAGGTTTGCAATGGCAAAACAGCTGCCAAAGCGCGACCTTGAGAACGTGGGGCTGGGCGTCACGGGCGCGTGCGTAGCGCTCGTGACGCGTGTCGTTGCCGCGCTCATCTTTATGGTCGCCCAAAAGGGCCTCTCGGCTTTTGTCAAGGACGGCGTCTCGGTCGTCGAGTTTTTCACCGGCACCAGGTGGGACCTGGCCAACACAGCCGAAAACGGCCTGCCCTATACCGGCGCCCTGCCCCTGATCGTCACCTCGTTTGCGGTCATGGTGCTCTCCACGCTTATCGCGCTGCCCATCGCCATCGGCTCTGCCATCTTTGCGGTCGAGATTAGCCCTAAGTTTGGCTCTAAGATCTTTCAGCCGCTCATTGAGCTTTTGACCGGCATCCCCTCGGTCGTCTTTGGCCTGATCGGTTTTCACGTGGTCGTCGGTCTTATGAAGAGCGTTTTCCACGTGAGCACGGGCCTGGGCATCTTGCCCGGCGCCATCGTGCTGGCCGTCATGATCCTGCCGACCATGACCACGCTTTCGGTCGATGGCCTGCGCGCCGTGCCCGACGGCTACCGCCAGGGCTCGCTCGCGCTGGGCTACACCCGCTGGCAGACCATCTGGCACGTGGTGCTCAAGTCCGCCATGCCGTCGCTCATGACCGCGGTTATCTTGGGCATGACCCGCGCCTTTGGCGAGACGCTCGCCGTGCGCATGGTCATCGGCGGCATCGAGGCCATGCCGACGTCGCTGCTGTCGCCGGCTTCGCCCATCCCCACCCCGCTCACCACGTCCATGGCAGTCTATGCCGAGGGCTCGGCCCAAGACGATGTTCTGTGGGCGCTCGGCCTGCTGCTGATGGGCATGAGTCTCATCTTCATCCTGATCATCCACCTTATCGGCCGCAAGGGGGCGAAGGCTCGTGGCTAGCACGCGTATCCACATCGACGAGGCGAGGCTCGGGCGTGTCCAAAAGCAGGACCGCTTCGCCACGGGCGTGTTGACGGCGATCGTCGCCATCGTCATGCTCATCGTCGTCACCATGGTGGCCTATATCCTGTTCGAGGGCAGCTCGACGCTGTTCCAGCCGGGCTTTCTCACGGAGCCGTCGCGCGCCAACGGAACGCAGGGCGGCGTGCTCTACCAGCTGTTCGACTCGTTCTACCTGCTGCTGATCACCCTGATCATCTCGGTGCCCATCAGCCTGGGTGGCGCGGTCTTTTTGGTTGAGTACGCACCCGACGGACCCGTCCGCGACATTGCCTCCACCGCCATCGAGACGCTGTCCTCGCTGCCTTCCATCGTTGTCGGCATGTTCGGTTTTCTGGTGTTCTCGGTGCAGCTGGGCTGGAAGTACTCCATCATCTCCGGCGCCGTCGCGCTCACCATGTTCAATATCCCCATTCTGGTGCGCGTGATCCAGCAGGCGCGCGAGGACGTGCCGCAGGCCCAGCGCGATGCGTGCCTGGCCATGGGCCTCACCCGCTGGGAGGCCACGCTGCACATCCTGATTCCCGAGGCCATGCCCGCTATCGTGACCGGCATCGTGCTTTCGGCCGGCCGCGTCTTTGGCGAGGCCGCGGCGCTGCTCTTTACCTCGGGCATGAGCTCGCCGGTTCGCCTCAACATCTTGAGCCTAAACCTGTCGAGCCCTAATTGAGCCTGGAACGAGTTCCGCCACGGTGAGACGCTCGCCGAGCATATCTACAAGATCTATGGCGAAGGCAGCCCCGAGGCCCAGCAGATCGTTTGGGGTACCGCGGCACTGCTGATGATTTGCGTGCTGCTGTTTAACGTAATCGCCCGCATTGTGGGCAAGCAACTGGCAAGGAAGATGACGGCCGAATGAGCGAGATGAATGTAACGCCCGCAACCGAAGCGGCATCGTCCGACACCCGGGACTTCCTGTCGAGCGTGGGGGAGAGCGAGAAGCGCGTGCGCGTGAGCGGCAAGGCCGTGAGCGACGAGGTCGTGCTCTCCACCAAGGACGTCAACGTGTACTATGGCGACCACCATGCACTGCGCAATACGTCGCTCGACTTCCACAAGGGCGAGATCACGGCGCTCATTGGGCCTTCGGGCTGCGGTAAGTCGACCTTCTTGCGTAGCCTCAACCTCATGAATCGCGAGATTCGCGGCTGCCGCGTGGAGGGCGAGATCAACTATCGCGGGCGCAACGTGAACACCAAGACCGAAAACACCTACGAGCTGCGCCGTTCCATTGGCATGGTGTTCCAGCAGCCCAACCCGTTCCGCAAGTCCATTCGCGACAACATCACGTTTGCGCCCAAGCGCCACGGCATCACCGACCGTGACGAGCTCGACCGCATGGTCGAGGAAAGCTTACGCGGCGCGGCGCTGTGGGACGAGGTCAAAGACAAGCTCGATAAGAGCGCCTATACGCTTTCGGGCGGTCAGCAGCAGCGTCTGTGCATCGCGCGCACGCTGGCGCTCAACCCCGACGTGATCTTGTTCGACGAGCCCTGCTCGGCGCTCGACCCCATCTCGACGCTGACGATCGAGGACCTGATGTCATCGATCGTTGCCGACCGCGCCATCGTCATCGTGACGCACAACATGGAGCAGGCGTCGCGTGTGTCCAACCGCACGGCGTTCTTCTACATGGGCGATATGGTCGAGTACGACGAGACTGACGAGATTTTCCAACGGCCCAAGGATAAGCGGCTGAATGATTACCTCACCGGCATGTTCTCCTAGTCCGGGACATGCTTGAGGCCCGCGGCGGCCACGGTTGCCACGGGACTGATTGGAGAGGCGGGTCATCTCTTTTGGGAGATGGCCCGCCTTTTTGTGTCGTGTGCGGCCCGCCTTTTCGCTGCTATTATGGACAACGTTGAATTTCTACGAAGGAGCAGGGCATATGGCGATTCTTTTGGGATGCGATTCCGTCAGCCTAGAGTTTCCCACCAAGCATATTTTCGATAGCGTGACGCTCGGCGTGGGCGAGGGCGACCGTATTGGTATTGTCGGTAAAAACGGCGACGGCAAGTCGACGCTGCTGAGCGTGCTCGCCGGCACGCTGGAGCCCGACGACGGCCGCGTGACGCATCGTCGCGGCACCACGATCGGCCTGCTCGGCCAAAAGGACCAGCTTGTCGACACCGACACCGTGCACCATGCCGTCGTGGGCGACACGCCCGAGTATGAGTGGGCGTCGAGCCCCCGCACGCGCCAGATCCTCGCCGGTCTCATTAGCGATGTGCCCTGGGAGGGCACGGTGGGCGAGCTTTCGGGTGGCCAGCGCCGCCGCGTGGACCTCGCGCGCCTGTTGATCGGCGACTACGACGTGCTCATGCTCGACGAGCCCACTAACCATCTGGACATGCGCACCATCAACTGGCTTGCACGCCATCTTAAGGCTCGCTGGCAGCGCGGTCAGGGCGCCATGCTCGTGGTCACGCACGATCGCTGGTTCTTGGACGAGGTCTGCACCAGCATGTGGGAGGTCCACGACGGCCAGGTCGATCCCTTCGAGGGCGGCTACTCCGCATATATCCTGCAGCGCGTGGAGCGCGACCGCATGGCCGCGGTTACCGAGGAACGCCGTCGCAACATGGCGCGCAAGGAGCTCGCGTGGCTGAGCCGCGGCGCCCAGGCGCGTTCCACCAAGCCCAAGTTTCGCGTTGATGCCGCTCGCGAGCTGATCGCCGACGTGCCGCCCGTGCGTGACGAGCTGGAGCTCAAGCGCCTCGCCGTGAGCCGCCTGGGCAAGCAGGTTATCGATGTGGTCGACGTGGACGCCGGCTATGCGGATACCGATGGCGCGCCCAAGCAGGTGCTCTCTGACGTGACCTGGCTCATTGGTGCGGGCGACCGCTATGGCCTGCTGGGCGAGAACGGTGCCGGCAAGTCGACGCTGCTCGACGTGATCCAGGGCAAGATTGAACCCACGCGCGGCCGCGTGAAGATTGGCCAGACAGTGCGCTTTGGCGTGCTGTCGCAGCAGCTCGAGGAGCTCGAACCCTACATGGGCGACACGATCCGCGAGGTGCTCGGCAACTATAAGAAGTACTACGTCATCGACGGCAAGGAGACTTCGCCCGAGAAGCTCTGCGAGCGTCTGGGCTTTACGACGCAGCAGCTCTGGAGCCGCATCGGCGATCTTTCGGGCGGCCAGCGCCGTCGCCTGTCGCTGTTGCTGACGATTCTGGACGAGCCCAACGTGCTCATCCTGGACGAGCCGGGCAACGACCTGGATACCGACATGCTCGCGATTGTCGAGGACCTGCTGGACGGCTGGCCCGGCACGCTGATCCTGGTGACACACGATCGCTTTTTGATGGAGCGCGTGACCGACCAACAGTGGGCACTGCTCGATGGCCATCTGACGCATATGCCCGGCGGCGTGGACCAGTACCTGCGCCTGTGCAACGCCACCGCCGAGGGCGAGCCCGTGGGTGCGCCGAGCGCCAAGACCGGCACGTTCGACACCGGTATGGCGGCGGCTGCTGCCGACAAGCCCAAGTCGAGCGGTCAGCCCAACGGCCTGTCCAACGCCGAGCGTCAGAAGCTTCGCCGCGAGGTGAGCTCGCTCGAGCGCAAGATGGAGACGCAGCGCGCCCGCGTTGAGGAAGCCGAGGCAGCAATGGCCCAGGTCGACCCCACCAACTACACGGCGCTGGGCGAGCAGCAGGCAAAGATCGACGCGGCTCACGCCGCCATGGACGAGCTGGAGATGGCGTGGCTCGAGGCGAGTGAAAAGCTCGAGGGCGAGGAGTAGGCGAGGATGATCAAAGCCGCGTTTTTCGATATCGACGGCACGCTGCTGAGCTTTAAGACCCACCGGATTCCGGCGTCGGCGCAGCAGGTGCTCGACAGCTTTCACGAGCAGGGGATCGCGTGCGTGATCGCCACGGGCCGTCCGACCTATCAGATGCCGGACTGGCTGTTCGACTTGGGTTGGGATGCGTACATTACGCTCTCGGGCCAGCACTGCTTTGATGCCGAGGGAGTTTACCGCAGCTGCCCGATCGATTCGGACGACGTCGCGGTGATTGTGGACCAGGTGGCGCAGGGGCGCTACGACTCGCTGTGCATGCAGGGCGAGAACTCGTTTGTGAACCGCCTGTCCGAGCGCGTGGTGACGGCTGGCAGCAACGCGGGAATCGTCTACCACGAGGAGCCGTTTGAGCACGCCTTTGACGCACCGGTCTACCAGTTTTGCGCCTTTGTGGACCCGGTCGACGAGCATATCGTGACCGACGCCGTGTCGCATTCGCTCACCACGCGCTGGTGCGACCTGTTCTGCGACATTATTCCCGCTAACGGCGGCAAGGACCTGGGCGTGGCGGCGACGCTCGAGCGGCTTGGTATCGACGCGAGCGAGGCGATTGCCTTTGGCGACGGCGAGAACGACCTGTCGATGTTTGCCGCCGTGGGCACGAGCGTGGCCATGGGCAACGCACAGGACACGGTGAAAGCTGCGGCGACCTATGTGACGACTGCCGTGGACGACGACGGCATCTGCAACGCCGCGAAGCACTTTGGATTGATGTAACTGCGGGGCGGCACCCGGCGCCTGGGGACACTCCTTGCGGGGCGTCCCCATTTTGTTTTCGTCCCGCACGTTTTGTGAAACACGGCTAACTTTTAGACAAAGTAGTAAGACATGGGCAACTTTTGCGGTAAAGTTAGCCGTGGAAAGTATCCAAAGGCTAACTAGCAATCATCGCGAAAGGCGGCCCATGGCCCTACGTGAATCCGGAGAAGACTATCTCGAATCAATCTACGTTCTGTCGGAACGTCAGGTCATCGTGCGCTCGATCGACGTTGCGGAGTACCTCGGCGTAACCAAGGCGAGCGTTTCCAAGGCCATGGCGACGCTGGAAAGCAACGGCTATGTCGAAATGGGCAAACGAGATGATCATCTGACAGAGCGATGGCAGGAGGTCGCTCGACAAATGTGGGAGCGTCACTGCTTTTTCGTGGGGCTGCTGGAGGATGCGGGTGTTTCGGCTGAGGTCGCGTCGCAAGAGGGCTGCCACATGGAGCACTGCCTGAGCGAGGAAAGCTTCGAGAAACTGAGGGCGATGCTGAACCGGGGCGAGGCGACGGGCCAAGCGGCGGAATCCTAACGAACCCCCAGTAGCGCGGCGTTCGCGCAAAGCGCGAACCAGCGACCGGGACCAGCGGCCCTTTCGGCCAAGTCCATTTCAGCAAAGGAACCCCGCCAGCAAGCGATGCCCAAGAACTGCCAGCTACGTCACCGCAGGCCGGGACCGGGCTTGGTTTTGAAAACATTCCACCGCGCGAGGCCCGCCATTACGTTGCTACGCAGGAGCTGTAAAGACGGGCCTCATGCGCGAGGACGTTTTCAAAACCAAGCCCGGTCCCGGCCGGACAGCCCACGAACGCTACAGGTTCTTGACACCCATCGCGCGCATGGCATTCAGGATGGCGATAATCGCCACGCCTACGTCGCCGAACACGGCAAGCCACATATTGGCGATGCCCAGCGCCGCGAGCACCAGAATCAGCAGCTTAATGCCCAGCGCAAAGATGATGTTCTGCCAAACAATCGTCATGGTCTTGCGCGCCACGCGGATCGCGCGGGAGATGTTGGAAGGCTTGTCGTCCATCAGCACCACGTCGGCGGCCTCAATTGCGGCGTCGGAACCCATGGCGCCCATGGCAATGCCAACGTCTGCACGGGTGAGCACGGGCGCATCGTTGATGCCGTCGCCTACAAAGGCGAGCTTGCCCTTGCCCGATTCTGCTGCGAGCAACGCCTCAACACGCTCGACCTTATCGCCCGGCAGCAGCTGCGCGTGGAACTCGTCGAGCCCCAGCCGCTTGGCCACCGCAGCAGCCACTTCCTCGCGGTCGCCCGTGAGCATGACGGTGCGCTTGACGCCGGCGGCGTGCAGGTCGCGGATCGTCTGCTCGGCATCGGCCTTTATGGTGTCGGCAATTACAATGTGGCCGGCATAGATGCCATCGACTAGCACGTGGAGGATGGTGCCGACGACCTCGCAATCGGGCGCTTCGACTCCGGCCGCGGCGAGCATCTTTGCGTTGCCAACGACGACGTGCTTGCCGTCGATGGTTGCCGTCACGCCATGGCCCGCGTCGTTGGTGGAGTCGCTTACGCGCTTGGGGTCGACCTCGCCCTGGTAGGCGACACGTACGGACTGCGCGATGGGGTGATCGGAGAACGACTCAGCAAGGGCTGCGACTTCGAGCAACGACTGCTCGGTATAGCCGGCCTCGGGGTGTACCGCGACCACCGAGAACGTGCCGTTGGTGAGGGTGCCCGTCTTGTCAAAGACGACGGTGTCCACGTCGGCGAGCGTCTCGAGGTAGTTAGAACCCTTGATGAGAACGCCCAGCTTGGACGCGCCGCCGATGCCGCCAAAGAAGCTCAGCGGCACGCTGATCACGAGCGCGCACGGGCAGCTGACGACCAGGAAGGTCAGGCCGCGCAGGATCCAGTCGGACCAGGCGCCGGTGACCAAGCCGCCGCCGAGCGCGAGTACCGCGGCAGCGCCGGTGACGGCGGGCGTGTAGATGCGGGCAAAGCGGGTGATGAAGTTCTCGGTGCGCGCCTTCTTTTCGCTGGCGTTTTCTACGAGCTCCAGGACGCGCGCGACGGTGGACTCGCCAAAGGGCTTGGTGGTGCGCACGTGGATGAGCCCCGTCATGTTGATGCAGCCGCTGATGATATCGTCGCCGGACTTGGCGGGGCGGGGGACTGACTCGCCCGTGAGCGCGGCGGTATCGAGCTGTGTCTCGCCCTCGACGATGACGCCGTCGATGGGCACGCGCTCGCCGGGCTTGACGACGATGACGGTGCCCACGGCGATGTCATCGGGGAAGACCTGCTCGAGTGTGCCGTCGGGTTGCTCGACGTTGGCGTAGTCGGGTGCGATGTCCATCATGGCGCTGATCGATTTACGGCTCTTGCCCACGGCGTATGCCTGGAACAGCTCGCCGACCTGGTAGAACAGCATGACGGCGGCGCCTTCGGCCATGTGCGGATCGGTGTCGGGGAAGAGCACCATGGCAAACGCGCCGATGGTCGCGACGGCCATGAGGAAGCTCTCGTCGAACGCCTTGCCGCGGCGGATGTTGTTGTATGCCTTTTGGAGCACGTCGTAGCCGGCAATCAAAAAAGGCACGAGGAACAGTGCGAAGCTGGCGTAGATGTCGCCCGGGGTGCCGAATGCGGCAGTGAGGGTGCCGAGCTCATCGAGGGCGTACACCACGGCAAAAATGCCCAGCGCTACCAGGATGCGGTTGCGCTTATGCTCGAGTGACTCTTTTTTCTTGCGCTTCTTCTTTTTCTTCTTGGGGTCGGCGGTGGCCATGACTCGTATCCTCCCATTTGAATGTATGAACACTCGCTCATATAATTTCGCGAGCAAAGGCCGCGGCAAGCGCGGCCTTGCGGGTTGGCGTAAACCTTGGCTAGAGAATGATCTCGCAGTCCGGCTCGGCGTCGGCGGTGAACTCCACAACGCGGTCGAGGACCTCGTCGAACTCGGCTTCATCGGCCTCGAGCGTCAGCTTCTGGGTCATAAAGTTGACCGAAACGGACTTGACGCCATCGAGCTTGGCCAGCTCGTCCTGAAGCTTACGCGCGCAGTTGGCGCAGTCGATCTCGTCGAGCTTGAACTGCTTTTTCATGGTGGATTCCTTTCCCCGTTTTTGCGGCTTGGGTGCAGGCCGCGCTGGTACCGTGGTTGGCTGCTATTCGCAGATGTGGCTCATGCCCTGGTTGAGCATGGTGTAGACGTGGTCGTCGGCGAGCGAGTATAGGATATTGCGCCCGTCGCGCCGGAATTTAACCAGGTGCGACTGCTTGAGTGTGCGCAGCTGGTGCGACACCGCGGACTGCGAGGTTTCGGTCGCTTCGGCGATGTCTGCCACGCAGAGCTCGCGGCCCATGAGGGCGTAAAGGATCTTGATGCGCGAGGTGTCGCTGAAGCCCTTGAACAGGTCGGCGAGGTCGTAGAGAAGCTCCTCGTCGGGAAGGTCCTCGGGCGAGCAGGTGGTGGGGATCGCGGGTTCGGTGGCCTCGATGTCGGGTTTCGTTTCATCAACGCGGATGCTCATTGCAATATCCTTTCATATGATCATGCGCTCATATAACTTGCTTTCGATTATATGAGTGTATGTTCATATGTCAATACAATTTGCGTTAAT
>CAJMJM010000061.1 GCA_905213725.1 Collinsella aerofaciens | reverse complement strand
CGTTCTGGGCCAGCAATTCCTTTTCGAGTTTCCTGATGCCGTCCATGTCGCCCGCGCCGTAGAGATCGGTGCGCCGCTGCATGGCCGCGAAGGGGGCCCAGCTTTTGGGGTACACGATGTCCGCGCCAGCGAAGGCTTCGGCCATGTCGTTCGTCCTCGTGAATGAACCGCCGGTCGCGGCGGCGTTGCGGCGGGCCACCTCCTCGACGCCGCCCATGACTTCATAGCCTTCGGGATGCGCCAGCACGACGTCCATGCCGAAACGGGTCATCAGGCCGATGCCGCCCTGCGGCACGGAGAGGGGTTTGCCGTAGGAGGGCGAATAGGCCCAGCTCATGGCGATCCTCTTGCCCTTGAGCTTTTCCACCCCTCCGAAATGGTTGATGATGTGCAGCATGTCAGCCATGCATTGGGTGGGGTGGTCGATGTCGCACTGGAGGTTGACCAGCGTGGGCCGCTGTTCCAGCACGCCGTCGCGGTAGCCTTCCTGTACGGCGTCGGAAACCGTGTGCATGTAGGCGTTGCCCTTGCCGATGTACATATCGTCGCGGATGCCGATGACGTCGGCCATGAAGGAAATCATGGTAGCGGTCTCGCGGACGGTCTCGCCGTGGGCGATCTGGGACTTCTTCTCGTCCAGGTCCTGCAGCTCAAGGCCGAGCAGGTTGGCGGCCTTAGAGAAGGAGAAGCGCGTACGGGTGGAGTTGTCGCGGAACAGGGAGACGGCAAGACCGGAGTCGAAAATCTTGGACGAAACGTTGTTCTCACGCAGCTCGCGCAGGGCGTCGGCGACGATGTAGAGAGCCTTGAGCTCATCGGTGGTCTTGTCCCAAGTGTGCAGGAAATCGCTGCCGTACATACCCTTAAAATCGAGGCCGTTCAGTTGCTCGACGAGCTCGGTAAACTTAGCGTCCATGGAAATGTCCTTTCTAAAGATGAAACGATCGCAATGAGTAGATGTGTTCCGGCATGCGCGTGTGGCTAGAACATGCAGAGCACCATGACGAGGACCCGCCACCGTTGAGGAAGCATGGGAGATAACGACCGCGGGCCCCAAGTCAACAGGGGGTGCCGGGGACACGAGCGGCCCCCGGCTCAACAAAATCGATGAATGGGACTAATCGATCTTGTTGTTGGTCAGACCGGCGCGGAACACGGTGGCATCGCCATCGGCCTGGCTCGGATCGTAGAGGTTCAGGGCAGCCACGTACATGGCGGCAGCGGTGACCAGGTCGTCCTTGTAGGTGACCTCGTTGGGAGCGTGAGCCTGAGACTCGGCACCCGGGCCAAAGCCCACGCAGGGGATGCCGTAGCGGCCCTGGATGGAAACGCAGTTCGTGGAGAAGGTCCACTTGTCGCACAGCGGGCGACCGGTGCGCTTGTCCATGCTGGGCTCGCAGCCGATGCGCTCGTCACCAAACATGGCCTTGTGGGCGTCGACGAGGGCCTTGACGTGCGGAGCGGTCTCCTTGTTGATCCACGTGGGGAAGTAAGCCTCGGTCTCGTAGACCTCGCCGGTCCAGGACGGACGGTCGTACATGTACATGGAGACCTTCACGTCGTCGCCGTACTTCTTGGCGGCCGGCAGGTTGCGGATCTCGTCCAGGCAGGACTCCCAGGTCTCACCGGCGGTCATGCGACGGTCGATGGAGATGGCGCAGGAGTCAGCGACAGCGCAGCGGCTGGGACTGGTGTAGAAGATCTGGCTGACGGTGCAGGTGCCGCGGCCCAGGAAGCGGGCATCCTCGAAGTGCTCGGGGTTGTACTTGGGGTCGAGCATCTTGACGAGACCCTTGATGTCGGTCGACTCGTCGCAGCCGTTGTTGTTGAGAGCGCGGACGTCGGCGATGATGTCGGCCATCTTGTAGATGGCGTTGTCGCCGCGGTCGGGAGCGGAGCCGTGGCAGGAGGTGCCGTGAACGTCGACGCGGATCTCCATGCGGCCGCGGTGACCGCGATAGATGCCGCCGTCGGTGGGCTCGGTGGAAATGACGAACTCGGGCTTAATGCCGTCCTTGTTGTAGATGTACTGCCAGCACATGCCGTCGCAGTCCTCTTCCTGGACGGTGCCGACGACCATGATCTTGTAACCCTCGGGGATGAGGCCCATGTCCTTCATCATCTTGGCAGCGTAGGTAGCGGAAGCCATGCCGCCCTCCTGGTCAGAGCCGCCGCGGCCGTAGATGATCTCGTCGGTCTCGTAGCCCTCATAGGGATCGGCGTCCCAGTTCTCAATGTTGCCGATGCCGACGGTGTCGATGTGGGAGTCGATGGCGATGATCTTGTCGCCCTCGCCCATAAAGCCCATGACGTTGCCCAGGCCGTCGACCTTGACCTCGTCATAGCCAAGGCTCTCCATCTCGGCCTTGATGCAGGCAACAACCTCACCCTCCTCGCAGGACTCAGAGGGATGGCTAATCATTGCGCGAAGAAAACGCGTCATATCAGCACGGTGGGACTCAGCAGCAGCCTTGATAGCGTCGAAATCGAGTTCTTTAGCCATTGTTCATAACCTTTCAAACGAAGGAATCTACCTGTGAGGTGGCGGAGCGATACCTATTTACTCCGCCCCAACGATTAGCAAGTGGGATATTCGCCTTCCCAAACAATGCGGCGATACTGGTCGGGATCGGTGTCGCCCTCGGTGGAGAAGCAGAGCACGGAGCTCGTCTTGTCCAGGCCGATGAGCTCCTTGAGCTCAGCGTACTCGGGATCGAGCATGAGGGTCTCGACCAGGCCGGTGGTCACTGCGCCGGACTCGCCGGAGATGACGCGCGGGTCGCCCTTCTCGGGAGCGCCCAGGGTGCGCATGCCGCGAGCGGTGACCCAGTCGGGGCAGGACACAAAAGCGGTGGCGTGGTTGCGCAGGATATCCCAGCCCAGAATGTTGGGCTCGCCGCAGCACAGGCCGGCCATGATGGAGGGCAAGTCGCCGTCCACGATGCGCGGGTCGCCGTCGCCGGCGGCAGCGCCCTTGTACAGGCAGGCGGCAGGCGCGCACTCGACCACGACGAAGGTGGGCGGGTTATCGGGATACAGGTTGGTGAAGTAGCCCACCACGGCGCCAGCCAGCGAGCCTACGCCAGCCTGGACAAAGACGTGCGTCGGGCGGTTGATGGCCATCTCGCGCAGCTGCTCGGCAGCCTCGGAAGCCATGGTGCCGTAGCCCTCCATGATCCAAGACGGGATCTTCTCGTAGCCCTCCCAGGCGGTGTCCTGAACGATGACGCCGCGCTCGCAGGCGTCGGCCTCGGCGGCGGCCATGCGCACGCACTCGTCGTAGTTGACTTCTTCGATGGTCACCGTGGCGCCCTCGGCGGCGATGTTATCAAAGCGGGGCTTGGTGGAACCCTTGGGCATGTGCACGACGGCCTTCTGGCCCAGCTTGTTGGCAGCCCATGCCACGCCGCGGCCATGGTTGCCGTCGGTGGCGGTAAAGAAGGTGGCCTGGCCAAAGTCCTTGGCAAGCTGATCGGAGGTCAGGTAATCGAAGGTGCACTCGGCAACGTCCTTGCCGGTCTCGTCGGCAATATAATTGGCCATGGCAAACGAACCGCCCAGGACCTTGAAGGCGTTGAGGCCAAAGCGATAGCTCTCGTCCTTAACGCACAGGTTGGACAGGCCCAGGCGCGCAGCCTGACCGTCCAGGCGGGCAAGCGGAGTAACGGTATATTGAGGGAACGACTGGTGGAAGGCACGGGCCTTCTTCACGTGGTCGAGGCTCATGATTCCCAAGTGCTTGTCATCGCTCTTGGGCATCGTGTTGCCCGCCCACTGGATCTTATCGGCCATACGGTGAACTCCTTAAGTCCTCTCTTGCCGGCCCCCGCATACGCGTTTCAGCCCGATCCCATTCACACGACTGAACTTTTATGTGGATGCCAAACAAAATGTTTGTTAGTAATGTTCTATCACACTTTTTGATTGGTATATCTAACGAATTGTTTGTTGCCGTAATCGGTACTTTTTCGCCGCCGAACGGTCATGAATTGCCTTGTTGATGGATTTGTTTGCGGTCATGTGTGGTTTATGGCACAGTGAGCCCAAACTAATTTTTAGGAAGGTACCCATGACCCCCGCACAGATTGAGTTTTACAAGCGCCTCGCACACGGTCTGGCGCTCCAATTTGGCCCCAACTGCGAAGTCGTCGTCCACGATCTGGAGCCCGAG
Source organism: Collinsella aerofaciens (assembly GCA_905213725.1). Classification (GTDB taxonomy): domain Bacteria; phylum Actinomycetota; class Coriobacteriia; order Coriobacteriales; family Coriobacteriaceae; genus Collinsella; species Collinsella aerofaciens_BZ. The sequence continues at coordinate 6,726 of CAJMJM010000061.1, read as the reverse complement.
GACGTGGACCTCTCCATCGTAGTGATCGAAAACGGCCACGGCAGCGGGCGCAAACTGGGTGACGGCCCCAGCCATATCGTGTTTGAGTCCATGCACGAGGGCGCCACCGATGTACACGACCGCGAGCCGTACCTCACTAAAACCACCGACGGTAAGCTGCTCAAATCGTCGACGATCTTTATCCGCAACGACGAGGGCAAGCCCGTCGGCATTTTGGGCATCAATTTTGACATTACGCTCATGAAGGCTTTTGAGCGCTCGCTCGATGCCTTTACCGGCACCGGCGGCACGGGCTATACCGAGCCAGAGCCCATTACCAAGAACATCGGCGACCTGCTCGAGGACCTGCTGCACGAGTGCGAGCAGTTTGTGGGCAAGCCCGCGGCGCTCATGACCAAAGACGAGCGCATTCGTGCCATTGGCTACCTCGACCGTCGCGGCGCCTTCCTCATTTCCAAGTCGAGCGAGCGCGCCTGCGAGTTCTTTGGCATCTCAAAGTACAGCTTCTATAGCTACCTCAATGAGGCCAAGGCGGCAGCCGGCGACAAGTAGGCACTCGCCTGGATTGCCCCTCCCCTTTTGGGCGCGAGTTCTGGAAAGCACGAATCCAAGACCGAGCCGCTTGGGAAGTTCCATATAATCGATGTCATTAGTATTTCGAAAGGATGGAACAGAATGGCGTTGAGCAAGGCATCATGCACCGGTCGCGGATTGATTCCGGCAATTGGTGGACATGTGCACCACATGTTCGATGAGAGTGAAGACGACCTGTTTTCGCTGAGCCTTGACGACGTGATGGATGATCGCCCGTGGACCGCCGACGAACTCATGGGCGGCGGCGCTCGCCCGTCAAGCCCCAATCCCGCACTTGCGCCTAAGACCGCATCTGCGCCGACTCCTGCGCAGTCGCCTGTTTCGACGCCCGCGCCTACGCCCGCACCCACTTCGGCGCCCACACCCGCTCCCCGCCCCGCAAGCGACCCGTCCGAGACGGCGGCATTTCTCGCTGCAGCGACGCAGGGCAAATCGGCCGACAGCACCGTTGTGTACAGCGCCCAGCAGTTGCCTGGTCCTGCGGCACGCAAGCCTCCGGTCGCAAGGCTCGATGAGCCCGTTGCCCATCAGGTTGCCTACGATTCCTGGGCTGCAGCCGATCTGGATGAGACCTCTACCGGCATGCCGGCGCTCGACGTTCCAGTTAACCCGCTTTTTGCCGCCAACACGAGCGCCACGGACAATGAGGGCGGTGCAGCATATTCCGATTATTCCGATGGCCATGCTGGCACCGGTCGCATCGAGACCGAGGATTATGGCACCGCATCGAGCGATTATCTCAACGATCCGTACGCTGCCACGCCTGCACCGGAATATGACACGGAGGCCGCGTCCGCGCCGGCGTATACCAAAAGCACGGGCGAAGAGCGCTTCGCCGATTATTACGCCGAGGAAAAGGCACTGCGTTTCTCGGAATTTCCGCAGGCAGTCAAGGTTGCCTTTATCGCCATTGTCATTGCCCTGCTCGGCGTCATTGCGTATGAGGGATTCCAGCTGTTCCGCGGCCCCACCCAAGCGGAGTCGGAGACCCAGCAAAAAGAGGACGATAACCAGTACCTGGACATCAACACCCTCAAGGGCGACCCCAACGACGGAGACGACGAGTAGCGAGAGCTGAAGGCGGCCGCAGGATCCCGCATCCAGCACCGGCTTCTAAGTGCTGTTTTGTCATCCAGCTACACTTTTCCGGATAATTTGCCTATTGAATTTGACACTTTTCCGAAGTTTTAAGGTGCCTATTTCAACACTTTTCCGGATGAAAGCCGAATAATCACTTGGGAACCAACGCCGTTCACGCGTCATTTCGCAGGCGGCGCTTGATTTCTGTCCGTACACGTTGATAGACTTCCTCTTGCCCGCAGGGAGCGGGCGCGTTTTATCCAGAGTCGGGGTAGAGAGTTGGCTCCACGATCCCGACGCCAACCGGCCAAGAGGCACGGTGGCCCTGCCAACATCGATGAAAGGAGTCCGTATGGACAATTTCTCCGTGCGCAGTGAGCGCAACTTCCACAACCTGGCAGCCAAGCCAAAACGAATGCATCTTCTGGACGAGCCGAGCGGCTATGCCTCGGCCATGGTCAAGAACAGCCTCTCCCACCAGATGCGCTTTACCGTGCAGGTGCTCGAGGAAGAGCTCTGCGCCGCCGGCGACCCGCACGTGCTGCAGATCAAGCTGCTCGGAGATGACCCTCGTGAGCCGTCCAGATGGATGCTCTTCGCCGACAGCGTGTGCGTTGCGGACGGATCCGGCGCCTTTGCCCGCGAGTGCTTCTGCGAGGGCGCCGAGGTGTTTTTGGATCTGTGCCACGACGCCGTCGAGGCTGCCGAGCTGCGCCAGTGGAGTCAAAGGGAGTACGAGCTGCTGAGTGCCGCGCGCGGGATTGCGAGGGTGTAGGTGGGCAGATAAGCCATCGGCAATTCCGAGATGGCAAGGGCCGAGAATTAGATTCCCGGCCCTTGCCTAGCACTGCTTTATAAGATCGAGTACCGCGGGAATGTCATCGGCATTCCGAAGGGCAACATAGGTTGGTAGGCCCGGGCCAAATCCACCCTGCGTGCGTTTGTCCTGGCATATGTCCTCTGGATCCGTTAGATCATCCACACTCTTTGCCAGACCGACGGCAATCCAACCACCGTTGCTGGTCCTGCCTTCTAGCACGGCATGCAGTTTTCGCTTGCCCGATCTGAAGCCTACATAGTACTTGGCTATGTAGGACTCCCACGAAGGACTACCACTCAGAACGGACTCGCACACCTCATCGAAAAGCTTCTGGTTGAGTCCACCCTCGGCAAAGGTTGGATGGTGCGCTTGCAAGGTCCAAATTTGCGCCTCGTCAGACTCCCCGCGAGAAGGACGGTACTTGTCGACGACGTCTGCCGGAAGGTCGGGGTATTTCCATATCTCGCACGCCTCTTTCGCCAGCTCGTCCGCGCGCTGCCTAATCTCTTCCTCGCCCCATTTTTCATGCGAGGCGATCGACTTGTTTAGGTAGAGCGGGCTGCACTTAAGTCCCACGTTCGGAAGATTGAGCTTGTCCGAGAACGACCGGTTTGAGTACTCCTGGTTGTAGCCCGTCAGTGTAAGATTTCCCAAGTTGTTGCACAGCCTGTCGTGGGTGTCTTCCCAGTTCTCGCCAAGCGATTCCTTCCAGCCGTGCACATCATCGATCGTCTGGGGCATGACATGCTCGATTTGGTAATTGTCAGCCGAGATGGGCTCCTTCGGGTGGTGCCAGTTCTCCATGCGCTCCAGGTAATAACGCTTTTTAGAGAAGCGATTGTAACAGTCACGCGTCTTAAACTCCTCGACAAAATGCTCGTCAGTCGGGAAGTACGCGGTCATACCGCTGCTGTGGATAAGGAGCATCGCCGTAACGTACTCCTCTATATCATCCTGCTGCTCGAGATTGCGATACATGCCGGCAAAGAAATTATTTAGGCCCGTGGTAAGCCTGCCGCAAACCGCCCGCCTGAACAGGAACGACTCGATAGTCTCGCAGATGCGTAGGAACGCATTGCGGTCAATCCTGCCTCCTTCATAAACCGAGTAAAGCAGCATCAGCAAAGGCCTGACCGATTTCACATAAAGACAGGCAATCCTGCCGAACACTCGACGCAGGCCCTCGTCTTTCTCCTTGCCAAGGAACAACCTGGCATATCTTTGCGCATATTCGCGGAGCTCTTTCAACAGGCCCTCGGTATCCCCATCGTAGTCGTCAGCGAAATAGCGTTTGAACTCGTGGTAGGCCTCGTTTTCCTTCGGCATCCTATTGGGAACCTTGAGCCACAGCCAGTACCAGATAAACGCATTGAACTCTTCTTCGCCGCCTTTTCCGAACAAACACTCGAGCGGATGCCAGTAGCCCTCGTAAAGCTTGGTCTGCTCGTCGTTGGGAAGCGACATAAGAACGTAGTTACGAATGAGGTCAATAGGCGTGAGCGGCTTGCCCTTGGAGTTCATGGACTCAAATATGAGCTGGGCGTTATCAACGCCAGCGGTGAGCTTAGTGTCGATGACCTGCACACGGTTTAGCCCCGCCCAAAGCCTTGCCGGGTCAAATGATTTACCACGCATCTTCTCGCGGAAGAACGCATGGTTCTCGACAATCCGATCCGATTTTTCATCTGGCACGGGAGACCCAGACACGATGGAGAACAGCGTCTCTTTATCGTCCTGCGAAAGCACCAGCTTGTAGCGCGCCAGCCCGTTGTAGTCGTCATCGTTAAAGAGGTAATTTTTCCTCAACGCCGAGATCTTGAGATCGCCAAGGAAGCCGGCCTTGTCGGGATTACCCTCCAGATAGTCAGCCAAGGCAGCGATCATCAACGAAAACGTCGTCATGCGCTGCTGTCCGTCAATCAGAAGCACGCGCGAAATACTCGTGGCAGAGCTCTCGGACTCGGGGATATAAAGCATTGACCCCACGAAGTGCGATACGTCATCACGGCCCGCTCGCATGACGTCGTCCCAAAGCACTTCGCACTCTTTTACACTCCACGAGTAAACTCGCTGGTACACGGGAATGACGAACTGCATCTTCGCCACGCCCATAAGGTCGAGTAGATTTGCCTCGGTTGCTTTCATTTGCGATTGCTCCCTCTTCTTGTTCTTATGACCTTAAATGAGTCTTCGACGGGCGGCGGACGCTAAAGATGGGCTTGCCGCCCGACTATAAATCAAGGCTCGCCAAAGAAAAAGATTGTCCCAAGGTGTTTCTTGGCACAACGTTGTCGGTAGCAACCTTAGCCTTCCGACGCAAGAACGCTACCGATAGTCAAGCCTAGCCGCCTCGTCTCCCAACAACCGCTCAAAAATAATGCGAAGATCATCCTCGTCTAAATAACCGTCCTCAAGGTAGCCACCGTCGATGGCGTCGAGCATTATCTTCTCTTTCTCCTTTAGGCGCTCGTAAATCACCTTATCCAAGGAAAAGGGTATGCCATCGCTTTCAAAGATCGTGCGCATAAAGTAGTAGCGGGTCTTCTGATCATCGGGGAGTCCAAGACGATGAATGCGGTCCTTAGACTGCAAGAGATGTACGAGGTTATAGCTGTACTCAAAGTACACGGCGTCATGGCACACCGAATGCAGGGAGACAGACTCGGCAAGCGTCTGTGGATTGGTCACCAGCACCGTAAAGCGTCCGGCGCGGAAGTCGTCCAATATCGCGCGTCGATCCTCTTGTGGCGTTCCGCCGTAAATCGCCCGAGCGTCGACTCCCTTTTCGGCAAGTCCGCGCCGCAAATTGCTAATGCTGCGCACAAACAGGCACCACACCACAACAGGGCGGCCCTGAGCAACAATACGTTCAATTAGCTGCTCGCACGCCAAGAGCTTTGAAGTCGGCCGAGCTCGATCAATGGACTCGTAAAATGTTTGCGAGAAGTCAACATAGTCGATATCGGAGAACTCCCCCCAACCTGATCGAGCACATACTCCAAATCTTCTTGATCGATAGCCTGCTCGAGCATGGCAGGGTCGCTCTCAAGCTGCAGCGTACGGATGATACGCGAAAATGGGCTAGAACATGCACTGGACAAGATATGCAGAAGCGAGTTTTCGTCAGCAGTCGCTTCGACTTCCACGATTTCGTCGGGCTCGGGCGCAGGAACACCAAGCTCGTTCTTATTTGTGCGGCAGAAGAAAGGCGCAAGGCTTTTGTTTAGCTGCTCAATCTCATCCGCCCCGGGAGACTTAAGTTCACCCGGCTCATAGCCAAAAAAGGTGTCGTAGTCCTCGGGATAGAGAATGTGCAGCAGGTTGTAAATATCCTGGTAGGTATTAGGTATGGGTGTGCCCGTAAGTGCAATCACGTACTTCGCGCCCTCATTTGCCTCAAGTGCCGAGGTCGCGCGCCTACCCTTGATCGCCTTGATGCGATGAACCTCATCAAATACAACGAGCGTTTGGTTGGAAACGATGGGGTGCAGCTCCCTCACATAGCCAGCAAGGGCTTCGTAGTTGAACGTAAACAGATTGCACGAACCGCTGTCCAGCGAAAGCGCATTTCTGCGCCGCTCAGTCGACATTGCTGCTATATGCGGGTCTCCCAGCGAAAAACAGCGCAGGGGCAGTTTGTCTCCAAAGGATGCCACCCACTCCTTTTCCCATGCTTCAAAGCCGTTTTTTGGACAGACGACCACGATGCGCTTTGCAAGCCCCAAATGCCTTAAATATGCAAATACGCCGAGCACGGTTGCGGTCTTGCCCGCACCAGGCACCGAGAAATCGGCGGCGCGGCCGACGGCGGCCATAAAGAACGCATCGAGCATCTGCCGGTCGCGCAAGGGACGCACCATCGAGGCGTTCACTATGTCGCGGAACTCCCGGAAACGCGGCCCCAGCTGGGGGTCGTCGGCTATGCCCTGAGCAGTCTGGGCCTTAATGGCAAGACCCACTTCCGAGCGCTCTCGGATGTACGTCTCCGTAGCGCTTGCATACGCCTCGAAGCTCCGGTCAACCGCAACCTCAACGCCATGCTCAGTGGCCTCCTGCACCGCCTCGAGCATCTCCTGGCACTCGCGCAAGCCCATGGCGCCATCGAGCAAAATGCAGTCGCCCTCGGTACCCACCACAGCGCTTGCGGGATAGTAAAGCCAGGCGCGCCACACCGTCGAAGCCTTGAAATCCGCATCGCGCTGCCCCTCGATACGTAAGAACTTGCCTGGACG
>CAJMJM010000060.1 GCA_905213725.1 Collinsella aerofaciens | reverse complement strand
AAAGTCGTGGGCGAAATCTTCCATGGTTCCGCGCCAGGTGGCGCGTCCCGGTTTTCCTTGGCCCACAAAGGCGGTTTGGATGCCGCAATCGGGGGACGGGAAGTCGCGTTTGGGATCGTTGCCCACCATAAGGACCTCGTGCGGCTCGAGTCCCATCACCTGAAGCTGCTCTAGATAGTAGGTGGCATCGGGCTTGCAGCGGGCGGTGTCTCCCATGTGCGTGACGAGCTCAAAGGGAGCGGCGGCCAGGTCGCCCCAACCCATGCGGCACTCGATGGCCCCCTGGGGAAAGCTGGGGTTGGTAAAGAGCGCGCAACGCAGCCCTGCGTCCTGTACGGCCTGGAGCGCGGCGTGTGCGCCCGGCATGGCGTGGGCGTTAATGACATCGTCGTTCTTGTACGGAAGAACTTCGCGGTCGTAGTAGGTAAACGCTTCGTAGATGAGGGGATCGGAGAGGCGGATCCCGCATCGGCGCTCGACCTCTTCTTGGTAAAACTCAAGATTGGTGCGGTTGTCCGTGCCGCTGCGGCGATTGGCGTTGAGGTCGACCAGGATGGTGCCGAGGCGTGTCATCGTGCCACCGCGGCTGCGGCGCCCGATATCCGCGAGCATCGAAGAGACATCCTTAAAATAGCGAAGGATGAACGCGTTGAGGTTGATGCTGAGAAGCGTCTCGTCCATATCGAAAACGACTGCTTTGAGCACGCGGGCACCTTTCTCGAAAAATCGATCTAGAATCGTTGGCTCCGGATACTTTACCCCAAAGCCGAATGCCTAGCTGGTTATCGTCAAGTTGCGGAGACGTGTGTTCATGAGATTACGAAAAAGTCTCCACACGAGTAAAAAATCGCAGTTCACGCTTGAAATCGAACTCATTTCCCCGTAACCTATACGAACGTGATTGCATAAGCGTCACATTAGTATCTGTCGGCTCCCGAGTGTTCCTAAACGTTGTGTGCTTGTCGCACCCTTCTGTAGGTCCTAGCAATCGGGGCCCCGTAGTTCGAAAGGGGTCCACCTTTGAGTGAGATTCAGAACTCGTCCATTTTCTCTCTTGACGATGTCAACGAGGAGGAGATGAACAACCTCATCGACGGTACGATTACCGACTTTGATGAGGGCGATCTCGTTAACGGCACTGTCGTTAAGATCGAGCATGACGAGGTGCTCGTTGACATCGGATTCAAGTCCGAGGGCGTTATCCCGGTCCGCGAGCTGTCCATCCGCAAGGACGCTAACCCTGCAGACATCGTTGCACTCGGTGATCCCATCGAGGCTCTGGTTCTCCAGAAGGAGGACAAGGACGGTCGTCTGGTCCTGTCCAAGAAGCGTGCCGAGTACGAGCGTGCTTGGAACCGCATCGAGGAGAAGTTCAACTCCGGCGAGAACGTCGAGGGCGAGGTTATCGAGGTTGTCAAGGGCGGCCTGATCCTCGACATCGGCCTGCGTGGCTTCCTGCCTGCTTCCCTCGTCGACCTCCGTCGCGTCAAGGACCTCACCTCTTACATGGGCACCCGCATCGAGGCCCGCGTCATCGAGATGGACCGTAACCGCAACAACGTCGTCCTCTCCCGTCGCGTCGTGCTCGAGGAGTCCCGTAAGGCCGAGCGCTCCGAGATCCTGTCCAAGCTCAAGTCTGGTATGCGTCTCCAGGGCACCGTTTCCTCCATCGTCGACTTCGGCGCCTTCGTCGACCTCGGCGGTATCGACGGCCTCATCCACATCTCCGAGCTCTCCTGGAACCACGTCAACCATCCTTCCGAGGTTGTCAAGGTCGGCCAGGAGGTCGAGGTCGAGGTTCTCGACGTCGATCTCAACCGCGAGCGCATCTCCCTGGGTCTCAAGCAGACCACCGAGGATCCGTGGCGCGCACTGGTCAAGAAGTACCCCGTCGGAGCTATCGTCGAGGGCACTGTGACCAAGCTTGTCCCGTTTGGCGCTTTCGTCGACCTGGGCGAGGGCATCGAGGGCCTGGTGCACATCTCCGAGATGGCCAACAAGCACGTCGACCAGCCTTCTCAGGTCACCCACGTGGGCGACAAGGTTCAGGTCAAGGTCATGGAGATCGACCTCGACCGTCGTCGTATCTCTCTGTCCATGAAGTCCGCTGCTGAGACTCTGGGCGTCGAGATCGAGGTTACCCCGCTTCCTTCCGAGAAGAAGGACGAGGAGACCGACGCCGAGTAAATCGGTTTGACGATCACTTGTTTTAAGGGATCCGTCCGCAATGGACGGGTCCCTTTTTGCTTTCGCTGCTGATGCACGCGATGCTACCCGGGCTGTCCACAGGCTATTGGGTTGTCGGTGAATGAAAAAATGCCGACATCCCGCCTCGGGGAGGAGGCGGGAGCGCACCGAGTAGACGGAGGGGTGCGGAGCGCGGTCGCGTCTCGACTGACGACATTGCCCATCGACAACCCTATTGTACTGCATGGCGTGGTTCTTGGTTTATCGTGTCGAACGCTTGTGTTGTGCCATTGCCTGCGGCAACGGTGTGCTACACTCTTGCACTGCTGAGTGGGCCAGACGGTCGCGCGATGTGCTGTTTGCAGTACGCGTGAGGAAAGTCCGGGCTCCAGAGGGCGGGATGCCGGCTAACGGCCGGGCGGAGTGATCCGACGGAAAGCGCCGCAGAAAAGAAGACTCCCACCTGCGCCGCAAGGCGTAAAGGGAAAAGCTGAAACGGTGGTGTAAGAGACCACCAGCGTCGTGGCAACACGGCGGCTTGGCAAGCCCCATCCGGAGCAAGCGCGAATAGGAACGCTATGGGCCGGCCCGGTCCGCGTTCGGGTAGCGTGCGTGGAGCTGCACGGTAACGTGCAGACAAGATAAATGACCGTTCACGACAGAACCCGGCTTATCGGCCCACTCAGCACTTTGTTGACGCTGCGAACCCGTCAGCGCGGCACTCTGCCTTTCAAGCCTTCGGGCAAGACCATAAGGTCAATGCCCAAGTCTTTCAAGGCACATTGCTCGCGCAGACGGGTTCTCGCTTTCGTTGACGGATTCATCGGCGCCGTCATCCTTGACGTCTCACTGTTTTTGCCTGGTCATTGGCGTTGCCGTTCTATTTACTGGGGTTATCGGTACGGTCTTTGCCGTATTATTGAGGCTGTTTGTTGCTGCGCTTTATTCTGTTGAGGGACTTTGTTGGACAGCTATTTTACTCTGCAATCGAATATTGAGGCTTCGGGCGAGTTTGTGGACCGCAAGAGCCGGTTTATTGCCCAGCTGGTCCATATTGAGTCCGAGGATGAGGCGAATGCCTTTATCGAGATGGTTCGCAAGCGTCATTACGACGCTCGACACAATGTTCCCGCGTGGATTTTGGTCGATGGGCGCGAGCGCCAGAGCGATGATGGTGAGCCGAGCCGCACGAGCGGCATGCCGACGCTCGAGGTGCTGCGCGGTGCGGGGCTCAAAAATGTTTGCTGCGTGGTGACGCGCTATTTTGGTGGCACGCTGTTGGGGCCTGGTGGCTTGGTACGCGCCTATACCGCGGCGACGCAGGCGGCGGTGGCCGCGGCTCAGGAGGCAGGGCAGATCGTTGAGATGACAAGCGTCGTGCCGGTTGACGTGCATGTGGCCTATCCGCAGTATGAGCAGGTGCTTCGTTTGGCGCAGGATTCGGGTGCCAAGGTTTCGGATACCGATTTCGCGGATGCCGTGACACTTCATTTTGTGTTTAAGGCAGGGGAGCAGGAGTCGTTTTGCGTTAAGATGCGCGAGCTTATGGCGGGGCGCGAGGAGATCGAGGTCGGCGCTCCCGAGTTTGCCGAGTTCTAACGACGACGGCCGGCGTTCTTTTGGATGGATCCCAAACGCGCCGGCCGTCGTTTTATGTTGCTGCCGTTTACTCGGCGAGCTGCTTTAGCACATCGCAGGCGATCTCGACGGCATCGTCGATGCAGCCGGGGCAGCTGCGGAGCGGACCTTTATCCGATCCGATGCCCTTGAGCGTGCCGCAGACGGTCGTCGTGTTCTTCTCGCCAAATCGCTTGGCAATCTCGCGCGACAGCTTGTAGGTCTGGCCTTTGGTCTTGGGGTTTTCCATGCCGTCGCTCATTACAAAGCCCATGATGGCCACGGCGCCCGAGATGGCGCCGCAGGTCTCGGTCATGCCACCCATGCCGGCGCCAAAGCCCTCGGTGAGGGTAAAGGCGGTCTGGGGGTCGAGCCCGACGGCAGGTGCGAGCGTGCAGGCAACGGCCTGTGCGCAGTTAAAGCCGCGGGCGTGGTATTCGGCAGCCTGAGCCTGGCAGGCGGCGGTGTCGAGCTGGGTGGTATCGATCTGCTTCATCGTTGTCTCCTTGGTCACGGTGTACCCGCCTATGGTACCCGTGACGGGGCATGTAATCATCGAGAGCTTCATGTATGCCTCATTTTTATCTATCGAGCAAATGCCCAAGGCTTGAGATAAATACCCCTAATCAATTTGTCCCATAACCTACCTTGGGGATGGGTTGAGAGGGGTGCAGGGTAGCGGTATCGTGAACCGAATAAAACTAAAACCCAGGTAAGGGAGCTAGATATGAGCGAGCAGACTATCGGTACTACATGTGTTCAGGGCGGCTATCACCCGGGAGATGCGGAGCCGCGCCAGGTGCCCATCTACCAGTCCACCACGTGGAAGTACGACACGTCGGAGCACATGGGCAAGCTGTTTGACCTGGAGGAGTCTGGCTACTTCTACAGCCGTCTGCAGAACCCCACGTGCGATTTGGTTGCCGCCAAGATCTGCGAGATGGAGGGCGGCACCGCAGCGATGCTCACGAGTTCGGGCATGGCTGCGAACTTCCTCGCGATCTTTAACGTTGCCGGTGCCGGCGATCACGTGGTCGCAAGCTCTGCAATTTACGGCGGTACGTATAACCTGCTCGCCCACACCATGGGTCGCATGGGCTTGACCTGCACGTTCGTTGCCCCCGACTGCACCGAAGAGGAGCTCGAGGCAGCCTTCCAGCCCAACACAAAGCTCGTCTTTGGCGAGACGATCGCAAACCCCGCCCTTGCCGTGCTCGATATTGAGCGCTTTGCCAAGGCCGCACATGACCACGGTGTGCCGTTGATGGTCGACAACACCTTCCCGACGCCCGTGATGTGCCGTCCCTTTGAGTGGGGCGCCGACATCGTTACGCACTCCACCACCAAGTACATGGATGGACATGCTGCCTACCTGGGCGGCGTGATCGTCGACCACGGCCAGTTTGACTGGATGGCACATGCGGAAAAGTTCCCGGGTCTCACCACGCCTGACGAGAGCTACCATGGCGTGACCTATGCCGAGAAGTTCGGTCGCGAGGGCGCCTTCATTACCAAGGCCACCGCGCAGCTCATGCGCGATCTTGGCCCCATGCAGAACCCGCAGGCGGCGTTCTTCTTGAACAGCTCGCTCGAGAGCCTGCATGTGCGCATGCCGCGTCATTGCGAGAACGGCCTGGCCGTTGCCAAGTTCCTGCAGAGCCATCCCAAGGTGCGCTTCGTGAGCTATCCGGGCCTGGAGGGCGACAAGTACTATGACCTCGCTCAGAAGTACATGCCAAACGGTACCTGCGGCGTTGTGAGCTTTGGCTTTAATGGTGGTCGCGCGGCGGCCGAGACCTTTATGAAGAGCCTCAAGCTCGCCCAGATCGCCACGCATGTGGCCGACGCCCGCACCTGCTGCCTGCATCCCGCTAACGCTACGCACCGCCAGATGAACGATGAGGAGCTCATCGCCTGTGGCATCTCCGCCGACATGGTGCGCCTGTCGTGCGGCCTCGAGGACACGGCCGATCTGATTGCCGACCTTGAGCAGGCACTCGAGCAGTGCTAGGCTAGCTCCGTACAAGGTGCCGATGCTGGCAGAAAGCTTCGGTGACCTTTCGTTCCGATTCCGTAGGCGGGACCCCAATCGCGGCTGTTTGCAGGCGAAAGGGGCCCCGATTTTTTCGATAGGCCACGCGAAAGGATGGGTATGGAGAAAAAAGCAGAGCAGCTGCGCCGCGAGCACATTGTCCTAGAGGGCGACACCCATGGCAAGAACAAGTGGGCGATTCTGTTCACCGTGCTCATCATGACGTTTATGGTGTGTCTGGATTCGACCGTCGTGACCGTGGCGCTGCCCGTGATGCAAAAGGAGCTGGGCGTGGGCCTCGATCGCATTCAGCTGGTAAGCTCGGTGTATCTGCTTGCGACATGCGTGGCTATGTTGCCGTTTGGCCGTCTGGGCGACGTGCGCGGCAAGGTGAATGTGTTCCAGCTGGGCGTCATCGTCTTTTCGGTCGGTTCGCTGCTGTGCGGCCTTTCGGCCTCGCTCGAGGTTCTTATCCTGGCACGCATTGTTCAGGGCATCGGTTGCGCGGCGGCCATGGCTAACAACATGGGTATCATCACCGAGTCGTTTCCGGCGCGCGAACGTGGCCGTGCCATGGGTATTCTCGCGACCTTCGTGGCCCTCGGCATGATGTGTGGCCCCGTGCTCGGTGGCATGCTGGTGGCAAGCTTTCCCTGGGAGAGCATCTTCCTCATCAACCTGCCCATTGGCGTCATCTCGTTTATCGTGGGGCTCTACACGTTGCCGCATGTTAAGCAGGAGGCCGGCGACCGTCCCATGTCCCTTGCCGAGGCCGCTCGTCGCTGCTTTGCAAATTCGGCCTTTACCATCAACCTTGCCTGCATGCTCATCGTGTTCGTTGGTATTGGCGCATCCGAGTTTATCCTGCCGTTCTATTTTCAGGACGCCCACGGCTTTGGTTCCGACATTTCCGGATTGCTGTTTTTGGCGCTGCCGATGGTGAATGCCTTTATCGGCCCGCTTTCGGGTGCGGTTTCGGACCGTGTTGGCTGCGAGGGTCCCACGGCGGTCGGCCTGGGCGTGTACGTGTGCGGGCTCTTTGCGGTAAGTACGCTCGACGAGCACTCTTCCATCCCTGTGATTGTGTGCTGTGCCGCGTTTATGTCGTGCGGTACGTCGATTTTCCAGAGCCCCAACAACTCGCTGTATATGGGCTCGGCTCCGCGCGAAGCGCTCGGCTTTGCGGGCAGCCTGGGTAGTTTGGCACGCTACGCCGGCATGGCGCTCGGCATTACGGCGGCGTCGCATATCCTGTATGGGCAGATGAGCGTGGCAATGGGCGAGGCCGTGACCAGTTTTGTTACAGGTCGTCCGGACGTATTCCTATTCGGCTTTCGCTCGGTGTTCTACGTACTCATGGCTGTGGCCGCCGTGGGCTTTGCGCTTGCCATGGTGCGTTTGGTGAAGATGCGCGCCCGCCATTAGCATGTTGGGAGGCTGTCTGCCACGATTCGCGCCGTCCCAAAAAGACTGGTTTGTGGTGCGATGTGGCTTGTGGGGCGGGCGGGGGTCGGTCCGTGGTAGACTATCGAACAACGTTTATTAATCGCGCGGTATCGTTGCCGCGAGAAGGGGTTGCGCCATGCAGGAGCTTGAGGATCGTATTCGCCATGACGGCATCGTAAAGGCCGGTAACGTCCTTAAGGTCGATGCCTTCCTCAACCACCAGTGCGACGTTGAGCTGTTCGACCACATGGGTGCCGAGTGGGCCCGTCTGTTCGAGGGTGTCGAGATCAACAAGATCCTGACGATTGAGGCTTCGGGCATTGGCATGGCCTGCATCGCAGCTCAGCATTTTGGCGGCGTGCCGGTGGGCTTTGCCAAGAAGGCGCAGTCCATCAACCTCGATGGCGAGCAGTATGCCACGACCATCTACTCCTTCACCAAGCAGAAGGAGTACCCGGTCATTGTAGGTAAGCGCTTCCTGTCCGAGGGCGACAAGGTTCTGATCATCGACGACTTCTTGGCTAACGGCTGTGCGCTTGAGGGTCTCATCAAGATCTGCGAGGCTGCGGGCGCCGAGGTTGCCGGCATCGGTATTGCCGTGGAGAAGGGCTTCCAGGGCGGCGGCGATAAGCTCCGTCAGCGCGGCTTCCGCGTTGAGAGCCTGGCCCGTATCGCCGATATGGACTGCGAGAACGGCGAGATCACCTTCGCCTAAGCGCGCATCACAAGCGATTGGTATGCGATGTGACAAAGGGACTTTCCCTTTGTCACATTTTTTATGAGGGGAGGTGTTGATATGGATGAGAACAAGATGGGATGGCGTGAGTATGCGCGCTATGCCGAGATGTCGGTCGAGGAGCTGGCGCACGATTGCGAGGTACAGGTGTTTCGCGCGACAGGTCCGGGCGGGCAGGGCGTGAACACGACGGACTCTGCGGTGCGCATGAAACATGGGCCCACGGGGATTGTCGTGACGGCGCGTGAGAGCCGCAGCCAGTTTCAGAATCGCGCGAGCTGTCTGCGTAAGCTGCGCGCTGAGCTTGAGCGTCGCGGGCGTCCACCGCGTCGACGCGTAAAGACCAAGGTGCCTCAGCGCTCTCGCCAGCGCAGGCTCAACGACAAGCACTTCAACGCCATTAAAAAGGCCAACCGTCGCAAGCTGGGCAGCGACGAATAGCCTACTCATAAGTTGCGGTGAAATAGGGACTGTTTTGCGGCTTTAGATGCATAAACAGTCCCAATTTCACCGCAACTTAGGTGGGGTTAGCGGGGGGGGTGCCAGACCACGAGGGCGCCGGCGAGGATGTCGACCTCGATGCGTGAGGCGACAACGGGCTCGCCGTCGGCCTGGATGGGGTAGTCGGGCTCCTCAAAAGTGAGCTCGGCATGGCGGCATCGGCGCATGCGAACCGGTGGCAACTTGGTATGGTGGCCGTCCTTGGCCGAAAGAAACATAGGCAGGGCAACCGCACGCGGAACGGGGCCGCAGGCGTAGCAGACGTCGAGTACGCCGTCGCAGGGGTCGGCATCGGGGCAGATGCGATAGCCCGAGCCATAGGTAGGACCCAGCTGAATTGCCATGATGATCGCCCGCACGCGCTCGGCGGGCGCGCCATCAAAGCTGATGGTCATGGGGTAGTTGCGATAGCGCAGGCCAAACTGCTCAAGTCCCGATAGGGTGTAGAGCGGAGCGCCGGCGAGGCCCGTCTTTTTGCGCAGCTCGGTGGTGCCCAGGCCGATGGCGGCATCGATGCCGACCGAGAGCGTCTGGTCGTAGTACTCAACGGTAGCCTCGCCGCTGCCGCTCGCAGGGCTCCACGAGCGAATGCGCCCGATGTCCTGACGCTGCAGCTCGCAGGTGAGCAGCGCGCCAAAATCCTTACCGGAGAAATCGTCGATGCCGAGCGTTTGGGCAAAATCGTTGCCAGAGCCCACGGGTAGGATGGCAAGAGCGGGGCGGGTGTCCTCCTCTTGCGTCATAAGCCCGTTGACGACCTCGTGAATCACGCCGTCGCCGCCAAGGGCGATAACGGTGCGATAGCCCTGGGCCTGTGCGGCCAGCTCCTTGGCGTGTCCCATGCGCTCGGTTAGCACCAAGTCAAACTGGGATGCGCGTGCAGTCATGTCCAAAAAGCGTTGCAGGCGCTCGGCAACTTCGTGCGCCGCACCCGACTGGGCGGCTGGGTTGGCGATGATGAGCGTGCGGCCAAAATCAGTTGCGTGCATGGGGCGACTCCCGGCGTATGACGTGACGGTGCGGTCGCGCTCAGGTCGAATTGCCCCCGATTGTGGCTGCACGTCGAATACTTACGTCTACTCTATCAGGTCGTTGTGGCGCTCGATAGCAACCGCTACCGTCCCGCCCTCATCCACAAAAAGCGAACGGCGCTTAGGCGAGAAAATGCGCAGGGCGGGGTACACGCCGCGGAGTCCGGCAGTTAGGTAGCTGATAAAGGCCACGATGACAAAGAACCCGGCTGCCGTGCCGTGGAACAGGTCGATGGCCATCATGCAGGTGGTGATGGGCACGTTGAGGCCGGCACAGAACACGCCGAGCATGCCGAGAGCCGCCAGAAAACTGGGGTCGATTCCGACGAGGCAACCGATCCAGCCGCCGAGCGCCGCACCGATGCCAAACAGGGGCGTGACCTCGCCGCCTTGGAAGCCCGCACCCAGGGTAAGCGCTGTGACGACCAACTTGATGGCTGCGTCTGCCAGGGTGGTGTTGCCGGCAAATCCGGCGCCGGAAAGCCACGTGGAAAGGCCGGCGTAGTCCCAGGCGTCGAGAAGGGCCTAGGAGTCCAAAGCATCGAGTGCGACTTTGAGGGCCCGAGCGAGGTAAGTGGTGATAAAGCGACCGTACAGGCTCTTGACGGTTCGAACTGACCAGGCAAAGAGGCGTGCCGTCAGACCGAAGATAATGGCGCTGATAACAACGATGACAACCGTCCGTGGTGTCATGTTGGGAACGCTGGCGATGACATTCGCTTCGTACTCGGTACCCAGGGCGAGTGATGTAAAGTAGCCGGTAAACGAGGCGACCAGGCAGTAGATGCCCGCGGTGTAGTCGATCTTGCCGATAAAGCACATCTCCATGCCAAAGAAAGCTCCGGCAAGGGGCGAACCGAATACGGCGCCAAAGGCCGACGAGATGCCGGCGAGCATGAGGTCGTGGTGGTCATGCTTTTTGAGGTGGGCGAGGCTCGAGATGTTGCTGGCGAGGGTGCCGCCAATCTGCACCGCAGCTCCCTCACGACCGGCCGATCCGCCGGTGAGGTGCGTGAGCGTGGAGCAGACGAAGGTGAGGACGGCCATGCGCATATGGATGAGGCGTGTGCCCAGAGCGGAGTCGATGACCAGGTTGTTACCGCGTTTGGCGGCAAGACCGTGGTTTTTGTACACCCATGCGGTGGCAACGCCCACAACGGGAAGCAGCGCGTAAATCCACGCATGGTGCTCGCGATAGTCAGTCGCGATATTCAACGAGGCCAAAAACGCCCAAGCGGCAACGCCCATGGCGAGCGATACGGTGACGACGAGCACGAGCAACTTGGCGCTCACGAGTAGGTTGCGGACGTTGCGGCGCGTGACGGCAGCTAAGCGCTGCTAGGAGCGAGTG
>CAJMJM010000059.1 GCA_905213725.1 Collinsella aerofaciens | reverse complement strand
CGAAATCGAGCCGCGACGAGCCTTGGGCACCACGGAACGACCGAGCTCCAGCACGTGATCGGCCAGATTGGCGATGGCCACGATGTCCTCATCGCGCTCGCCGGGAAGGCCCATCATAAAGTAGAGCTTCATGCGGTTCCAACCGGCCTCGAAGGCCGCCTTGGCCGCACGGTCCAGGTCCTCCTCGGTCACGTTCTTGTTAATGATGTCGCGCATGCGCTGGCTGCCGGCCTCGGGCGCGAACGTTAGTCCGCCCTTCTTTTCGCCGGCGACCGACTCGGCCATATCCACGCCAAACGAATCCAGGCGCTGCGACGGAATAGACACGCGAATACCCGTATCCTCCAGGCGACGGTTGAGCCTGCCGAGCACGTCGCGAATGCAGGAGTGGTCGGTCGTGGAGAGCGAGGTCAGCGACACCTCGTCATAGCCAGTCTTTTCCAGGCCCTGAATCACCGACGAGACGATCTGGTCGGCCGAGCGCTCGCGCACCGGGCGATACGTCATGCCGGCCTGGCAAAAACGACAGCCGCGGGCGCAGCCGCGCAGGATCTCGATAGACAGGCGGTCGTGAACCAGCTGCGCATAGGGCACGCACGACTGCGACAGCGGATTCGTGGCGCCGAAATCCTCGACGACGCGCTTGTAGACCACGGTCGGCGCATCCTTGCCCTCACGTGGCACGGTGTAGCCATGCGGCGAGCAGGGCTCGTCATGACGAACCTCATAGAGCGACGGCACGTAGTTGCCGGCAATGGATGCAAGCTGCTCGACAATCTGCGCGCGCGGGACCCCTTCGTCACGCAGGCGGCGATGCAGCTGGCAGGTCTCGAGCAGCGATTCCTCGCCCTCACCGATGAGGATGGCATCGAAGAAGGCCGCGTACGGCTCGGGGGTGTACACCGAGGGACCGCCGGCGATGATAATGGGGTCGTCCTCGGTGCGGTCGGCCGCTAACAGCGGAATGCCAGCGAGGTCGAGTGCCTCGAGGAAGTTCGTCACCGCCATCTCGTGCGGCACATGCAGACCGACGATATCAAACGAAGCGACCGGCGCTGCGCCCTCGAGCGATAGCAGCGGAATACCCGCCTCGCGCATGGCGTCGCCCATATCGGGCCACGGCACATAGCCGCGCTCGCAGGAGATGCCCTCGGCCTGGTTAAGGATGTTGTAGAGGATGGCGATGCCCTGGTTGGGCAGACCAACCTCGTACACATCCGGGTAGATCAGGCAGCAACGGTAGTCGGCATCGGCCTTGGAAAGCGTGCCCCACTCGTGATCGATATAGCGGCTCGGCTTCTCGACCTTGGCGAGCAACGGCTCAATTAAATGAAAACAATCTTGGTACGGAACGCGCAACGGAAAACCCCAAAGCAGCGAGAGCTGATGCGTCCTGGTAGGACGCCATAGGACGGGTAGCGCCCGCGACCGTGGTCACAAGATCGCGAACGCGGGAAAACGTGGCAGTGACCACCTCATTGGCACGGCTGTAGTCGACATCGCGCTCGTAGAGCGAAACGAGCGCACGGCCCATGCCATAGGTGCCCGCGGCAGCAGTGAGCGCCTTGACGGCAAACCCAATATGCGGCGTCTGCTTGACGAGCGCGCGGGTGACCGCGCGGATCACAAGACCGCCGGCAAGCACGCCCGCGACCTCGTAGCCACGCTCGGGTTTAATGCCGCGTCCAAAGACGGCAGCGAGCTCAAAGAGCATGCCCACCTGCGCCAGCGCCATAACGGGATAATCGGCGCCCGGCAAAAACACCAGTGCACCGGTCGCCATATTGGTGAGCGCGCACGAGGTGATGATACGGTTGGCCGCCGCGATGCGCATGAAGGCAAAGTTCGCCGCAAAAGCCTTTTCCTTGTCGGTGCGATCGAGAATCCAGCGGGCAAGCGTCTCGAGCAGATACGTCTTATCGATTGCCGCTACCACGCCGAGCATGGGCGTGGACTCCTCGATAAACGGCACCTCCACAGCAGACTCGGCAAGCACGCACACGGGCGCGCCGGCGATCACGAGCTCCTGCACGGCACTCTCCAAGCGGTCGGAACCACACGAGAGCACCAGCACCACATCGGTATCGGTCTTTGGAGCAATTCGCTCCTCCCCCAGACGCTCGACGCGCACAATGCCCGAGGTCGTCTGCGGCACAAAGGCGTCACGCACCGTCTCGGCCAGAAAGCGCGAGGCGGACGAATCCAGATAGACCGAGACGCGCACCGGCGTATCGGAATCCTTCTTAACGGACGCGCCCATCTTAAAAGCGCGGGTCAGCTTATCTACGGGAATTTTCATAGCAAACCCCTCCAGCGGTTACGCGGCGCCCGAACGATGCCGCCATATGGATTGTACGATACCCACCGTCAGCAGCTGAATCATCATCGAAGACGAACCGAAGCTAATAAACGGTAGCGGAATACCGGTAATCGGCATCATGCCGATGCACATGCCGATGTTTTCGAAAGTCTGGAACGCCCACATGCCAACGATGCCCACACACGAAAGACGCAAAAACAGCGACTCGCACTTAAAGGCGACGCGAATCGTCGAAAAGATCAGCAGCACGTAGAGGCACAGGAGCAAAAAGGAACCGCAAAAGCCAAAGGTCTCGGACAGGAAGGCGAAGACGAAGTCGGTGTGGAACTCAGGCAGAAAGCCGCCGGCCGACTGCGTCGCATGCCCCAGGCCCTTACCAAAGAAGCCGCCCGAGCCAACGGCGATAAGCGACTGCTGCAGGTTGTAGGCATCGTCCGAATCGGCATTATCGGGGTCGATAAAGACCGTCAGACGGTTCATCTGATACTGCTTGATGAGCACATCGTGGCCGAGCAACGAATCAAAGACCGAATCAAGCGCCAGGACGAGGGCCACCAGGCCCACGAGCAGGGCCAGGGTCGACAGCACCCATTCGCGGCGTGCACCGCTCATGCAGATGACGATGGCGCCCGAAACCAGCACGACCAGGCCCGAGCCCAGGTCACCCATGGCAACGACGGCCAAAAACGGAATGGACAGCATGCCGCAGAGCTTGACGTAGTCGCGAACGGTATCGATGCGACCGTTATACTGCGAGCCAAGCGTAGCAATAAAGAAGATGGTGATGAGCTTGGCAAGCTCAACCGGCTGGAACGTCAAGCCGATACCGGGAATCTTGATCCAGCCCGTCATGCCCAGACCGCCCGTATAGGACAGACCCGGAATCTTGGGCGAGAAGATCACGATCAGGTCGATGACGAGCAACGCCGTCGAGAAATTGGAAATACCGCGCAGGTCGGTTCGCCAGACGAGCACCGCCAGCACCGCTCCGATGCCAATTCCCAGCAAATGGCGCGAGAACGAAGCATCGGCCTTAAACTGCGAAGCCGACCAGATAATGATGGCACCGTAGGCGACGAGCGCCACAGTAGCCACGAGCACACCGATATGCACCTTTTGGCGAAACGTGCCGCGCGAGGCCGAAAGTTGCTTGTTGACGCGGTCCAGGCTGCTGCGAGAGCCGGTCTTGGTTGAACGGAACAGATCCGCCGGAGAAAAATCCATCTCAACCTCCTATCGAACCGAAGAATCGCCCGAGGCCGAAGAGGTATCGGGCTCGTCATAAATCACGCCGAGCACGTCGCGCACGACATGCATCGCGGTATCTGAGCCACCGCCGCCCTGCTCCAGGACGGTAGCGATGACATACTTGGGATCATCGGCCGGTGCATAGGCGCAGAACCACGCGTATTCGTCCTCGCCACTTTTCTCGCCCGTGCCCGACTTGCCGTATACCTGCGGCGTCAGGGTGCCAAAGTGCGCCGCCAGGGACGTCGATGCCGTGTAAATCACGTCGTGCATGCCGTTGCGAACAAGAGCCAAATCCGAATCGCTGTTGATCTTGGCCTCCAGGCGCTTCTTCTTGCCCTTGCCATTGTACTTATAGGCATCGCCGTCGCCATCGCGCGACACGGCAGACAAAAATACGTGAGGCACGTACTGTTTGCCGCCGTTGGCAAGACCCATATAGGCGCACGCCATCTGCAGGGGCGTCACCAGGATGTCGCCCTGGCCGATAGCAATGTTGGTCATATCGCCGGCATTCCACTTGCGGTCCTCGGCAGAGGCGTCGGTGAAGTATGACTCTTTCCACTCGGCATCGGGAATACGACCCGCGCCCTCACTCGGCAGATCGATACCGCAGGTCTTGCCTAGGCCCCAGCGACGAAAGACCTCCTGCAGGCCCTCGGGATGTTGCTCGTCATAAAAGAACGCCTTACCCATGTCGTAGAAGACGGGGTCGCACGAGTTGGCGATACCCGACTGCAGCGTCATGGTGCCGTGGCCAGACGTCAGCCAGCAGCGCTTGCCCCAAGCCTTGCCCAGACCCGTCCAATAACCCGTGCAGTTGGTTGTCTGCGTTGAAGTGTAGGTTCCAAACTCAAGACCGGCCAGTGCCGAGAGCGGCTTGATGGTCGAGGCCGACATGTACTGTCCGCTAATGGCGCGGTTGAGCAGCGGGTGCGAACCCTTGTCATCATTGAGCTCGGTCCACACGTCATTTGAGACGCCGCCGATAAAGACGGACGGATCGAACTTGGGCTGGCTCGCCATGCCCAGGATCTCGCCATTGTTGGGATCGAGACACACCACAGCGCCGTTGCCGGCATTGCTGTAGCCAGTGGTCTTGGCAAGCTCGATAGCGCTCGCCAGCGCCGTCTCACAGGCCTGTTGGATCTTAAGGTCGAGCGTGAGCTTAATGTCGGAGCCGGCCTTCGCGGGCACGGCGCCGGCCTGACCGGTCACATTGCCCGAGGCATCGACCTTGACGGTCTGCTCGCCACGAATACCCTGCAGCAGGTTTTCGTAGTAGCTCTCAACGCCCGCCTGGCCCACGATATCGCCCGACTGGTACGTAATCTTGCCAGCAGAAGCATCATCATCGCCAGAGGTTTTCTTATTCTGGGCCTCGAGCTGCTCGGAGGTAATGGTGCCGGTATAGCCCAAGATATGGCATGCCGTCTCGCCGTATGGATACTGGCGCTCGGTACGCTCGGCAATCTTGACGCCCGGGAACTCGCCGGCGTGTTCCTTGATATAGGCAACCGTGGAGCGACGGACGTCCGTCGCGATGGTATGCAGGCTCTGAGCGCCCTCTGTATTGTCCTGAATATTGCGAAGGACCGCCACATAAGGCATTCCAAGCACGTTGGCAAGATGGCGAACCAGAACCTCATCCTCGGCAAGGTCGCGGTAGGCCACGACAGCAAGTGAGGGACGGTTCTGGACAAGCGCCACGCCATTGCGGTCGAGGATGCGGCCGCGCACAGCGGGTGTGGTAACGGTGCGAGTCTGATTACTATTGGCCTGCTTCTCGTAATAGTCCGACGAGACCATCTGCATGCCCCACAGCTTGACGGCAAGTGCCGCAAACATCGCGCCCACACCCGTGGTGAGGATGGAAAAGCGGCCCTTAAAGGCGGTCGCCGCGGTATTGCCCTCGCCCTCGGTGGCGCGCGGGGCCGTTCCATGCTGTGTATCGTAGGTAAAACGGGAATCGCCTCGACGCATGATGACCAGCGCGACCACGATGGCCACAACCAGCACGATACCGGCGATAATAACCGTCATCTGGGAAGACATCTACGGGCCTCCCCTATTTGAGCTTGCGGGTCTTGGGCTTAAAGCGCATACCCGTCTGGCGTCCGCCACGTGCGGAGAATCCATAGCCGGACTGCGGCACGACGCCGGACATCAAAAACGGAATGGCAACCAGACCCGTCAGGATCGAGGACGGCAGCGCATGGCCGAAGATCGCCACGACAAAGCTCGTCTCCAAACCCATAAACAGCAAGATGATGCTGTAGATCACATTAATGACGAGCGCGAAGGCGCCCACAGTGACGCCGCGCGCACTTGGGGTACCGCCCGTCTGACCGACGGCGCTGTGCACCAGGGCAAAAGAACCCACGGTCAGCAGGAGCGACATAATGCCCACCGGCACGGCAGCGGACAGGTCATAAAACAAGCCGCTGCAAAAACCGCACACGACGGCACGGGTCGGGTCGCCCGAGAACACACTCAGGCACACCAAGATAATCATGAAGTTGACGCGACCACCCGCAATGGAGATCTGCGGTGCCAGGCCTGCCTGCAGCAGCACGCACACGATGGCGGCGATCACAAACGTGCGGGAGCTCATCCCCTGCTCGTGTAGATCCATGGACATGCCCCCTATTCGTTCGAGCCAGAATCGGTCATCTCGGACGTGTCGGAACTGTCATCCGAGCTCTCGTCCTTCGTCTTGGTTGCAGCATCGCGCGACGTTCCCTGCGGCGTGCTGTTGGCCGTGCTCACGTCCTCATCCGAGGCCGACTGTTCATCGGTCAGCGAGGTAATGACCAGCACTTCCTCGTTGTTCTCGGCCGTGGTCTGAGCGCGCACCACAATGGTGTAGTACACGTCGTTTGCCGATTTCTCAACCGACGAGACGGTGCCGAGCGGTAGACCCTTGGGGAACACACCGCCGATGCCCGAGGTCACGATGATGTCGCCAACCTTAACGTCGGAGTCGACGCTCACGTACTCAAGACGCAGCGTGCCGTCAGCCTGACCCTGCAGCATGCCCTGGGCGCGCGTGTCCTGTACCATGGCGGACACACCCGAGTTCTCGTCGCCAATCAGGCGCACGGTGGACGTCTTGGCCGAGACTTCGATGATCTGGCCGATAACACCGGCAGAACTCGTCACGGGCATGTTGATGGTAAGGCCGTCGGCAGAGCCCTTGTCGATGGTAACGGTCGAGGTCCAGGCATCGCCCGAGGCACCAACGATACGAGCAGCGGTCGATTTGAGGTTATAGGTCGACTGCAGGCCGACCAGCCCCTCCAGACGCTCGGCGGTCTTTTGAGACTCGGAGAGCTCGGCAACCTTAGAGGTCAGTTCCTCGTTTTGCTTCTTAAGCTCGTCGAGCGTGTCCTGCGACGCCGTAAGGTTAGAGAACACGTTGCCGATGGCATTGAAGGGAGCCGCCACAGCCGAACCCACAAAGCGCACCGGCGAGGTAATCGTCGTTACGCCCGAACGCACGGCATGAATCGGCCCAGCCTCGCCCTCACGAATATAAAACGTGAGCAGCAACACCGAAATCAGGCTGAAAACAATCAACGGGCGCATACCCGTTGATTGTCGCTTGGTATTCAGATTTGTGGAGAAACCCGAAGATCGTGCCAAATGGAATCCACCTTTTGGAAATTAAGCATTGGTCTGGACGAAGCCGCCATCAAACGCATTGGCCTCGAGCACGCGGGCACAGCCGTTAACAACGTTATCGAGCGCCGTGGGGCTGACGTGGACCGAAACGCCGGTCTCATCGCGCAGGCGCACGTCGAGACCGCGCAGCAGCGCGCCGCCACCGGTCAGCAAAATGCCGTAGTACATAAGGTCCGAGGCAAGATCGGGAGGCGTAGCGTCGAGCGCGTCCTTGACGGCCTTGGCCATCTCGTCGAGCGGCTTGTTGAGTGCGCGACGAATCTCCTCGCTCTCGATGCGCACGGTCTTGGGCAGACCGGTGATCACGTCGCGGCCGTTGACCTCGACGTCGAGCTCGTCCTTGAGCGGCACGGCGGAGCCGACCTTGATCTTGATGTCCTCTGCCGTACGCTCGCCGATGGCCAAGTTGTAGGCATCGCGAACGTGCGTGAGGATGGCCTGATCGAACTCGTCGCCGGCAATACGGATGGACTGCGAGACGACGATGCCGCCCATAGCGATAACGGCAACCTCGGTGGTACCGCCACCGATGTCGATGACCATGGAGCCGGTAGGCTCCTCGACGGGCAGGTCGGCGCCGATAGCGGCGGCCATAGGCTCTTCGATCAGATAGGCCTGGCGAGCGCCGGCCTGGATCGTGGCCTCAAAGACGGCACGCTTCTCGACCGACGTGACACCGGAGGGAACGCAGACGACAACGCGCGGACGCGGGGTCCACGGATAGCGCTTCTCGGACGCCTTGTCGATAAAGTAGCGAAGCATAGCCTCTGTAACATCGAAGTCGGCGATGACGCCGTCCTTCAGGGGACGAACGGCCACAATGTTGCCGGGCGTACGGCCGAGCATGCGCTTTGCCTCGATACCGACCGCCAGGATGCGCTCGTCGTTCTTGTCGATGGCGACGACGGAGGGCTCGCGGATGACGATGCCCTTGCCGCGCACGGAGACAAGCGTATTTGCGGTGCCGAGGTCGATGGCAAGATCGCCCGCATAGCTACCGAAGAACATATCCATCAAAGAAAACAACGCAACTCCTGATGTGTTGGATGATTGCTGGAAAACTACTAGCTCATCATACTAGCGCAAGCCCGGCACCTCACTTGCGGTGAAGCGCCGGGCAAAGCTAAATCCCATAAGGTCACTACTGGTTGTCAGCAGCCGAGAAATCCATATCGAGCGAGGAAACGGCCCAGCCGATATGGTTGTCGGAGCGCACGAATTTGACGGTGTACTCCTGCTCGCCGCCCTTGGACAGCGATGCCTTCACCTTGGCGGCCGTCTCGGGCATGGACTGATCCATGCCCTCGACGGACACGGTGGCACCCTGCGGAATCGAGGAGATGATCATCGATTTGGCGTCCTCGGACAGGCTCGAGGCCAGGTAAGACTCGGCCTTTGCGGTGTCACCGTCGCCGGCAGCCTGGAACAGATCGGTAACGACAGACTCCTGGGACGGGAAGCCAAAGCCGCGCGTGTAGGCAAAGCCAAGACCGCCCACTGCGATCAAAATGAGCAGAAGCAGCACGACGAAGACTTTGAGACCCGTGTGGCGATGGCGACGACGGACCTTGGCCTGCTTACGATCCTGACGGTCCTGCTGGACCATCTCGGACTCGGACAGCGTAAAGAAGCCGGTGTCCGAGGGATCGGGCATAAACTGACCGGTCGCGCCCGTAGGATCGAGCGGATCGACGGCAGGGGCGTCCATCGCGGGCGCCGGAGCCGTGGCCATAGCCGTCTGGGCAGACAGCGCGGCAAGCGAATCGTGCACGCGGGCAAGCTCATCGGCCTGCTCGGAGGTGAGCTGGTAGATGCCATCGGCAGTAGCGGCGTTAAAGGCGTCGAGTGCGTCGGAGGGACGGCCGGCGGCAGAAAGCGCCTGACCCATGCCGGCGTTGAGCGCACGCGTGTCGTCGCGGGGGCCGGCAAAGTCGATAGCCGTGCGGTAGGTCTCCACGGCATCCGCCGGACGGCCGAGCTTAATGAAGCAACGTCCAAGCTCGCCGAGTGCGGCGGCAGGAGCCGGATTGGCGCCGTCGATGGCAGCCTGACGGAAGGCAGTACCCGCGTTGGCATAGTCGCCCGACTGGAACAGCGCATTGCCCAGGCCCAGATAGGCCTTGAACGGCGTGGCATAGGAAGCATCCTGCGTAGCGGCAGAGAACGCCTGGGCGGCCGGCGTGTAGTCGCCCACGGCGGCGAGCGCCTTGCCGCGGTTGGTGAGCAGCGCGCCGCGCTTGCCGTAGGTGCCGTCGTTGAGGGCGGCGGCATAAGCCTCGGCGGCCTCGGCATACATGCCCAGGTGCATCAAGGCGTTGCCACGAAGGTGATCGGCCTCGCCCATAATCTCATCGGGAGTCTTTGCCGCCCCAAGCATCTGGGCTGCAGCGGAAAAATCACCCGCGCGGTAAGCTGCGCGGCCCTGTTGGATCAGCTGGCTATTCAAGTAAGTCCCCTTTACTCGAGAACGATCTCGACATGAACGATCTCGTCGCCGGCACGCAGCTGCGAAATCACATCGAGACCCTCGACCGTGGTACCAAAGACGGTGTAACCGGAATCGAGGTTATGCTGGGCACCCAGGCAGAAGTAAAACTGCGAACCCGCGGAATCGGGGTCCATGGAGCGTGCCATGGCAAGGGCGCCATCGACATGGCTGTTGCGCGGATTGGTGGCAAACTCGCCCTTGATGCAGTAGCCGGGGCCACCGGTACCAGGCATGCCGTCGGGGCCCTCAAGACCAGCGGCGACGTCGGCGCCGGACATATCGCGGGTATTGGGGTCGCCGCCCTGGATGACAAAACCGGGCACATAGCGATGGAACTTAAGGCCATCATAGAAGCCCATCGTAGAAAGCTCGCAGAAGTTCGCGACATGAATGGGAGCGCCCTCGCCGTCAAACTTGACCTTGATGGTACCCTTCGACGTCTCGATAACGGCGCACTCGTCGCCGGCAAGCTGATACTCGGGCGTGTAGAGCTCTTTCTTAAAACCAAACATGTGGTTCCTTCCTCGTGCGTTTAAAGCATATTTGTTCGAATTGTAGCAATAAGCATGCGCTTACATCAATTGCGCACGTAGGTTATGCCGACTATGGCGAACTAATTTTAGGAACGCTGCTGCGGCTTCCAGGAACCCACATTGGCGTCGTACTGGTTCAGTGCGCTGTTGCCGCCCTGCGCGATGGGCGCCAGGATATCGCTTTGGTGGGAACTCATCGACTCACCATCGGGAATGGCCAGCGAGATGTCCCAGCTCTGACAGATCACGTCGACACGCTCGTACATCCACTCGGCAAGCTGCTTTAAGTGGGCGATGTCATCCGCATAGACCGTATCGTCCTGATACTTAAGGTTGTTAAGCTCATCTTGCGTCTTTTTGATCTGGTCGCGCAGGGCGTAGGCACTCTGCGACAGCTCCTGACGGGTGGACAGTGGCGTTCGAAGATAGCCATTGTTAAAAGAATCGATGACCTCGCCGATCTGGTCCTCGTCACCGTAGGACACGATGGTCTGATACAGACCGTCGAGCCTGGTATAGAGCTGATCATCGGTAAGCACGGTTTCTTCCTGGACCACCTCGGCAGAATCGTCCTGCTTGGTATCGTCCTCAGTCGCCTCGCCCTTTTGGCGCGTGGGGAAGGGCGTCTGCGCGGCCTGGCCAAACTGGTCATAGTAGCCAGGCAGGACACCCATGGGATCGGCCGTCACGAACCAATACGCACCACCGCACACGACGGCAAGGACCGCGATGACGATGAGCGGCTTGGGGATATGACGCTTGTGCTTGTGATAGGCGTCCTCGTCGGGATGCACCATGCGCTTGGGTGTTTGAGCATCGTCATGCAGGGAAAGGGGCGGGCGAATATCGACCTTGGGGATACCGAAATCCTTATCGAAAGCCGGCAACACGCAGG
>CAJMJM010000058.1 GCA_905213725.1 Collinsella aerofaciens | reverse complement strand
CCCCGACCGACGCCCGTGCCCAGGCGGCAGCGCGCGCGGCCGAACTGCGCCACGAGCTCGACTACCACGCCTATCGCTACTACATGCTCGATGCGCCCGAGATCACGGACGCCGCCTTCGACAAAATGCTCGTTGAACTGCAGGAAATCGAGGCCACCTACCCCGACCTGGTGACGCCCGACAGCTATACCCAGCGCGTGGGCGGCTACGTGAGCGAGCAGTTTACGCCGGTCACGCACATGGCGCGCATGTATTCTATGGACGATGCCATGGATCTGGACGAACTCGACGCATGGCTCCAGCGCACCGAGGACGCGCTCGGTGCCGGCAGCGTCACCTATACCTGCGAGCTCAAGATCGACGGCCTGGGCGTGGCGCTTACCTACCAAAACGGAACCTTCGTACGCGCGGCCACACGTGGCGACGGCACCACGGGCGAGGACGTGTCGCTCAACGTCCGTACCATCAAGGATGTGCCCATGCATCTGTCCGAGGCAGCGCTCGCCCACATGGGCGCCGACCGCGAGCGTACCATCGAAGTACGCGGCGAGGTCTACATGCCTAAGGGCAGCTTTGTTCGCCTGAATGAAGAGGCCGATGCCGAGGGCCGCGACCCCTTTGCCAACCCGCGCAACGCCGCCGCCGGCAGCCTGCGCCAAAAGGATCCCAAGGTCACGGCGCGCCGCGACCTGGCCACCTTTATCTACGCCATCGCCGATACCGACCCGCTGCACGTCCACAGCCAGCGCGAATTTCTCGGCTGGCTGCGTAGCGCCGGCTTTAGCGTCAACCCTAACGTTGCCCGTTGCGCCACGCCGGCCGAGGTCCACGAGTTCTGCGCCCAGGCCCTCGAGCATCGTGGTGACCTGGACTACGACATCGACGGCGTGGTCGTAAAGGTCGACAGCTTTCAGCAGCAGCTCGACCTGGGCTTTACCGCCCGCGCGCCACGCTGGGCCATTGCCTTTAAGTTCCCGCCCGAGGAAAAACAGACCATCCTGCGCGAAATTCGCATCCAGGTGGGCCGCACCGGTGTGCTCACGCCGGTCGCCGAGTTCGACCCGGTGACAGTCGCCGGCTCCACCATCGCGCGCGCCACGCTGCACAACATCGACGAGATCCGCCGCAAAAACGTGCGCGAGGGCGATACCATCATCGTGCACAAGGCAGGCGACGTAATCCCCGAGGTCGTGGGCCCGGTGCTCGACAAGCGTCCGGCCGATTCGGTCGACTGGCACATGCCCGAGGTCTGCCCCGTGTGCGGCAGCCCCGTGGTCCACGAGGACGGCGAGGTCGCTTACCGCTGCGTCTCCATCGATTGTCCCGCGCAGCTCAAGGAGCGCCTGCTCCACTGGGTGAGCCGCGGCTGCATGGACGTCGACGGCCTGGGCGACGAGATCGTCGACAAGATGATCGCCGCCGGCCTGATCCACGATGTCGCGGACTTCTACCAGCTCACGGTCGACGACATCGCCGGCCTGGACACAGGGCGCACCTATGCCAGCTCCAACAGCAAAAAAGGCGTTAAGAAGGGCGATTCCATTCCGGTGGGCCTCAAGACGGCCGAAAAGATCGTCGCCGAGCTTAACAAGTCCAAGAGCCAGCCGCTCGGTCGCGTGCTGTTTGCCCTGGGTATCCGCCACGTGGGCAAGAGCGTGGGCGAGGTCATCGCCGAGCGATTCCTGTCGATTGACAAGCTCATCTTGGCGAGTGAAGAGGACATCGCCGAGTGCGAGGGCAGCGGTCCCAAGATTGCGGCGAGCGTCAAGCAGTTCCTGGCCGTGCCCGAAAACCTTGCCGTGCTGGAGCGTCTGCGCCAGGCGGGTCTGTCACTCGAGGTCGACCTGGGCGCCGCGCACGCGCAAGCCGCAGCCGACGCTGGCGTGGCGGGCGAGCTCGCCGACGCACAGCCGCTTGCGAGTCTGACCTTTGTGCTCACCGGCACGCTCGTCAACCGCACACGCGACGAGGCGGGCGCGGCGCTCAAGGTGCTTGGTGCCAAGGTCTCGAGCAGTGTTTCAAAGAAGACGAGCTATCTAGTCGCCGGCCCCAAAGCGGGCTCCAAGCTCACCAAGGCCGAGCAGCTGGGCGTACCCGTGCTGGACGAGGACGCACTCGAGCAGATCTTGGCTACTGGTCAGGTGCCCCAGGCTTAGGACATCGATAATCAAATTAGAAAACCTCCCGGAAAGGTTGATACTTTCCGGGAGGTTTTTATTTGGGCGTGGTGGCGGGCAGCATGATCTGCGTCATGTAGGTTGCTGGGGGTGACCCTGCGGAGCGGTGTCGTTCCGGAGCGATAAGAGATTCATACAAAGCAGAGGTGCCCCGCAGTGAGGTCCCACAACGGGGCTGCCCCATTGTGATGAGTTTTATTCACTTTAACATTAACATTAACGTGTATACTTAGCAGTGAAGATATATGTTGAGAGGAGCAGTTATGGTTACCGTCGCGTTTTCGGAGCTGCGCCAAAACCTTACGCAGGTGGCCGAAAAGGTTGCCAATGAGGGCGAGGAGGTTGTGGTCTTCAAGCGGAGCAAGCCGTTGTTCAAGATCGTGCCGCTCGACTATGAAGGTCCAGTTACGGTGGAATATGACGCTGCCCAGGAGCGTGGGGGCGCAAGGCCGGCGTGCGGCACGGGCAAGCCGTAGCGCGACGTGGGTACGATGAGGCATCCCAAGATTACCTGGAAGGAGATTCGCGAGATGCTCGCGGAGAATGAGGACTACCAGGAGTATCTCGATATCGTAGCCAAAATGCCAAAAGGAACGCCGCTCGATACGATGACGGTTGAAGATGAAAAGCGCGTCGCGAGGGAGCGCTACCTATGAGGGCATTTCTCGATACCAATTTTCTGCTCGATTGCGTGCTTCCGGGCCGGCCGGAGCACGCAGCGGCGCAAACGATCAAGGGGCTCGTCGACGTGGGGCTTATCGAAGGCGTTGTTTCGGCCTGCTCTCTCAAGGACGCGTACTACATTCTCACCAAACAGGCCGGCGAGGCGCGCGGGCGCGAGGTAGTGCGCGACTGCCTTAAGAGCTATTCGGTAGAGTCTCTCGACCAAGAGGCTTGTTTTGCCTCCGCCTATTCCGATGAGCCGGACTTTGAGGACGGCTGTATCCGTGCGATGGCCGAGCGTGCCGGCGTGGACTTTATCATCACGCGTGACCGCGCCGCTTTTGTGCGCTCGACCATCAAGACCTTCTCGCCTGCAGAGTTCATCCGTGCGTTTCCGATTCCGGAGGAGTAAAACCGCCATACCGCGGACTGTCCTCGGCGTTTAGCGAGCTTGTTGGGAGGCTTCTGGTCCAGTGACTGTTACAAAAAACGGCTATAGCAAATTTGTTGTACTTCGATCTGAAGACTATGATCTCATGGTTCAGGAACAGGCTAAGGCTCGCCTGATGGCTCGTATAGCTGTGGCTGAGCGGGAGCGTGCTGCTGGCACGGCGCGTGATGCCTTTGAGGCTCTCGATGACCTTGAGGCAAAATATGGCCTATAACGTCAAGATTCTGCCTTCAGCCGAACGTTTTCTAGGCAGTTCTTATCTGGACGGGGCAACGGGCACCGTGATCTGCGTCACGTAGGTTGTGGGGTCGTCGCTGATGATGTCGTCAATGAGGGCAATCTCGCGCGACGGACCGGCGGGTGTCAGGTTATGTTCGCGCATATAGCCGAGCAGCTGCTCGTAGCGCGGGGCTGCCTGCGCGTGCGTGCCGCGAAAGCTTAGGGTCAGGCAGCGCGAGGCGGGCCGCGTCTCGACGTCGCCCAAGTACTCATCGGTGTCATCAAGCAGCAGAAAGACTTCGTCGTAGCCGTCAAAGTCGCCGGCGGCCAGGCGCTCGGCGCTAATCCCAACGCCCAAGTTGCCCAGGAAGACAAAGGTCTCGTGCTGGCCCTTCTGCAGTTGACGAATTTGCCACTCCAGCGCATAGGCATCGGTAGGGTTGACGCGTTCGCGCAACACGGCGCAGCGAAGCTCGGGCGCATCGATTGTACTTATGGTTTCGAGCTCGGTGTTCAGGGCATCGTGAAGCAGGGCAAGCCGGTTATCGATCTTGCGCGACACGCGCTCCAGCTCGCGGCGCTTGCGCTCGATGAGCTCCTGCTGCTGGGCCAGCTGCCGCTGCATAAGGTCCCCATCGCGCGTGGTCACAAACTCACGGATCTGCGCCAACGGCAAGTCGAGAACACGCAGGTGGCTGATGGTGTTGAGGGTGGAGAGCTGCCGCGATCCGTAGTAGCGGTACCCACTTGCCGGATCGATGTGCGCCGGGTCCAGCAAGCCCATCTGCTCGTAATGGCGCAACGTGCCCACGCTCAGGTTAAACAGGCGCGCAACTTCGCCAATGCGGAGCAGGCCCTCGGTATGTTCAGTTGGCGAGTCGGTCATGGGACTGCTCCTTTCAACGGGCGGGGGAGGGGCACTGAAGTCGTGCGGCGCAGCCGTCGTATGACACGAACGATCCGCTACGCTGCCAGCTTGTCAAAAGCCCCGCGCCGGTTGAGCACGGTAAACGCGATAACACAAATGACCGCCGACAGAATCGACCCGCACGGCGAGGCGATGCCCATGGGAAACAGCGTGTCGGAATAGGCGTTCGACAGCAGCCACGCGCCCGGCACGCGAATGCGCGCCACGGCTAGCACGTTGTGCGCAAAGCCGATGTAGCTCTTGCCGTATGCAGCGAAAAAGCCGCTAAAGCAAATGTGGATGCCGGCAAAGATCGCGTCGAAAATGTAGCTGCGCATATAGCCGGTGCCGGCCGCGACTACTGCGGCGTCCTTGGCAAAAAAGCCGATAAACGCCGGTGCCACCAGCCACATCAGCACCGTGATCAGGCAACCGTACACTACCGAGATGGTCATGGCGTCTTTGAGCACCTGACGTGCGCGGTCGCCCTTGCCCGCGCCGGCATTTTGCGCCGTGAGTGCGCTGACGGTGGCGCCCATGGAGCTCGGCACAATGAACAAAAAGCTGATCATCTTCTCGACCAGGCCCACGGCAGCGGCGTCGACGAGCCCTCGATGGTTGGCGATGACGGTGATAAACATAAACGCCACCTGGATGCAGCCGTCCTGCACGGCCACGGGCACGCCGATCTTAAGAATGCTGCCGAGCACCTCGGGCTGGGGGCGCAGGTCGCTGCGCTTAACGTGGATGTTCGTGCGGCGGCTCTTGAGCCACACGAGCGCGAGGGCAACGCTGGCCGTCTGCGCGGTTACCGTGCCGAGCGCCGCGCCCACGGGGCCGAGCCCCATGTGGCCGATAAACAGAAAATCGAGCGCGATGTTGATGATGCATGCCACGCCGATCACGTACATGGGCGAGCGCGAATCGCCCAGCCCGCGAAAGATGGCCGAAAGAATGTTGTACGCGGCGATAAACGGAATGCCGACAAAGCAGATGCGCAGGTAGGCGGCGGTTCCTTCGACCGCCTCGGCCGGCGTGCCAATGAGCGCCACGATCTGCGGGCACAGTGCGAGCAGGACAGCGGCCAGCACCACCGAGACACCCATAAAGAGCGTGATGGTGTTGCCGATGGCGGTCTCGGCGCGGTCGAAGCGGCGTGAGCCCACGGCGTGGCCGACGACCACCGTGGTTCCCATGGCCAGTCCCACGAGCGCCACGGTAATCATATAGAGCGTCTGAGCGCCATTTGCCACGGCGGTGATGCCGGCGGCGCCGCTAAACTGCCCCATCATGTACAGGTCGGCCATGCCGTAGAGCATCTGCAAAAAGTACGAGAGCATATAAGGCAGGGCAAAGACCGCGATGGTCTTAAGGACATTGCCGCGTGTGAGGTCGTGTTCCATGGGCGGGACTTTCTGGCTGGGTTCGTTTAGCTACCAGTGTAGTGAAAACCCTACAACGATTGTAGAGTCAAGGTTTGTGTTGACAGTGGGGTGAAAAAAGTCACGCCCCGAGCACGATGCTTTGACCCCTCCGCGCCCCTCACCTCGCCTCAAACCATCACAACATTCGACGTTTTTTGCCAAAATCGGGAAAAGTATCGAATGTTGTGATGGTTTTTTGCCACTCGACCGGGTGGAATCGCTTTCTTGTGCACGAAGGTGTGTGGACCCGTGGGCAGGGGAATAAGGTTGGTTATCCGACTCCATTGGAGGGCTTATGTACCAGCCGATCGTCCTGTCCCATAAGACTCCATGGCTGTACAACCACGTGGCGCGCCCGACCGCGCCGCTATCGCGACCAAGCAGCCTATACGATGAGGACTTGCTTGCTAACGAGGCGGAACCGACCGCGAGCCTGCCCAAATTGGGACTCGATGCCAAGGGGCTGAGGGCTTCAACGGCAGTTGGGATCGTTGCCGACTATCTAGTTTCGCTCGGTATTCCACGAGAAGAGCTCGATCATATCGACACGCTCGTCAACTTCGATTTTGAGCGTTCGACGCCGGCTGGATTCAGATGCCACGTGTTTGGGGCGCCGGTACCTCCAGGCCATCTTATCGAGGTGGCAGAGGGCCTTCTAGTGGTTGATGAGGCCATGTGCTTTGTCCAAGCGGGTTCGTGGATGAGCGAGCCCGAGCAGCTGGAATATGGGTATGAAATCTGCGCCCGATACCATTTGAATCATCTGTCGACAGGCGATTATATCGAGATGGGGCAGAGGTATACCGTTGCCGACTTGATTGCCTATTGCAGTGAGAATCGATCTCGTCAGGGGGCTATACGCGCGGCCGCCGTGCTCAAGCGCGTGCACGATGGCGCGCGGTCGCCCATGGAGACGGCCACCGCAATCATGGTCGTAGCAAAACGTTCCCAGGGAGGGCTGGGATACGCCAAGATCGAGCTCAACCATCGGGTCGATGTTCCCAACGAGTTCAAGTATCTCGCTAAGGCCGGGTATTTCGAGATTGACGTATATGCGCCTGCAAGCGGTACGGGGATTGAATATAACGGCTCGGACCATCTTGATAAACAGCGTAGCGCGTCGGATGCGGAGCGTATGACCGTGCTGAGCGCGCTGGGCTTTAGGACGATCGTCCTCACCGGGACTCAGTTTGCCCATCAGCTGCAATTGCATCGGGCGATGAACGCCATCGCGCTCGCTATGGGTCTTAAGTGCGACCGAAGCGAGACATTCCAGAAGCGTCAGAACGACCTGCGGGAATTCGTGATTCGGCACTGGGACGGCGGACTCTAGGGGCGCTCTGGCCCTTCTACGGGGTGCCGTGGGCGGGCAAACCATCACAACATTCGACGTTTTTTGCCAAAAACGGGAAAAGCATCGAATGTTGCGATGGTTTGTATGCTGAGGATGGGCTTGGGAAGCCGGTTTTGCTCGAAGTGACCTGTCCTGTCGTACGGGTATCGGCATGATTCTCCCGTGGGGTATTATGTTTTCCGAAGAATAAAACGCCGCGTGAGGGGAGGGCTGCGTGGACGGGCACGTGCAACATGACGGTTTTGGTCGCGATATCAACTACCTGCGCATTGCCGTTACCGACAAGTGCAATTTCCGCTGCATTTACTGCATGCCGGCCGATGGCGTGGCGCCCCGTGCACACGACGAGCTACTCAGCGCCGAGGAAATCGCCCGCTTTGTGCGCTTGGTGGCGGGAGAGGGCATTCGCCGCGTGCGCCTGACGGGTGGCGAGCCGCTGGTAAGCCGCCGTATCATCCCGCTCATTCGCGATATCCGTGCGATTCCGCAGATCGAGGATATCTCGCTCACCACCAATGGCGCCCTGCTGCCCAACCTGGCGCCGCAGCTCAAAGATGTCGGGCTTGACCGCGTCAACATTTCGCTCGACACGCTCGACCCTACGCTCTTTGGAAAGATCACGCGCCTGGGTCGGCTCGAGCAGACCATGGCTGGCATCGATGCGGCGCTGGCTTGGGGCTTTGAGCCCGTTAAGGTCAACTGCGTTGTTGTGCGCCGGCTCAACCAGGATGTGGCGGCCCTCGCACGGCTGACCGTCGACCGCCCCATTCATCTGCGATTTATCGAATATATGCCCATTGGCGACGAGCATACGAGCTCGCATTGCGCTGTGGACCCGCATGCGCCCGCGCTCAATCCCGAGCTGTGGGACGCGAGCGATACCGTGCCGAGTGGCGAGCTGCGGGCGCGCATCAATGCCGGGGCCGCCGCGGCGGGACTGGGCGAGCTCGAGCCGCTCGACATCAACGACGCTCCTGCCGGCGCGGGCCCTGCGCGCTATTGGCACTTTCCGGGCGTGGCGGGAACGGTCGGCTTTATTAGCGCCATGTCCAACCATTTTTGCGCGAACTGCAACCGTCTGCGCCTGACGGCCGATGGCAACGTGCGTCCGTGCCTGTTTAGCGATGCCGAGTATTCGGTGCGTGAGGCGCTGCGCCGTGGTGATGATATGCAAGTACTTTCGATTTGGCGCGATGCCGTGGCCCACAAACCGCAGGAACACGCGATAATTGAGGGCACGCAACGATTTATGTCCCAAATCGGAGGATGATCATATGGCCAAGAGCAGGTACGCCGATGCCACCAAGGCCGCTCGCAGGGCCGCGATGTCTGCCCACAAAGCCACGGCTGCGGCGAATGCTGGCAACGCCGACGCGTCAGCGCAGCCGACTGCCAGCGCTGCCACCGAGCCCGCCCGTGACGCCCGTCGCGACGAGCTGACGCACGTGGACGCCAAGGGCGAGGTACGTATGGTCGACGTGTCCGACAAGGCCGAGACCCATCGCATTGCCATCGCCGAGGGCACCATCCTCATGCATCCCGAGACGCAAGCCATGGTGCTGCAGGACCGCGCCAAAAAGGGCGATGTGCTTGCCTGCGCACGCGTGGCGGGCATCATGGCCATCAAGCGCACGAGCGACATCATTCCCATGTGCCATCCGCTGCTCATTACCAAGAGCAAGTGCGACATTGCACCCATCGCTCCGGTGGGGACGCCGGCCGAGGACGTGCCCGAGGGCTGGACGCCGGCGCGCGCGGACGGGCAGGTTGGCTTTCACGTGCTGGTCACGGCCGGCGTGACGGGCAAGACGGGTATCGAGATGGAGGCGTTGACCGGCGCGAGCGCCGCGTGCCTGACCATCTATGACATGTGCAAGGCGGTCGATCGCGGCATGGAGATTGTCGACGTTCGCTTGCTGCACAAGGAAGGCGGCCGCTCGGGCGTGTGGGACCGCGCAGAGCGCCAGGCCGCTGCTACTGGGGTCGTGGGAGCCGCGGACGACGCACCCGCGAGCGCACCCGTCGCCGTCGCGCCCGCAGCTCCGGCACCGGCCGTCCCCGCGATCGCGTTTATCGGCTATCAAAACTCGGGCAAGACCACGCTCGTCGAGAAGGTTATCGCCGAGCTCACCCGCCGCGGCCTGCGCGTGGGTTCGCTCAAGCATCACGGGCACCACGGTTTCGACATCGACGTGCCCGCTAAGGACACCTGGCGCCATCACCAAGCCGGATCCAAGCACGTGGGCCTCATCTGCGCCACGCGCTGGGCGGAGTACGCCGACACGCGCGAGGAGGACGAGATGCCCGCGCGCGAGCTGTTGTCGCGCTACAACGATGTCGACGTGGTGATCATCGAGGGTTACAAGACCGAGGGCTTCGACAACATCGTCGTCGCGCGCTCCGGTGTCGACCGCCTACGCGGCAAGAGCTCACTCGACTTGGTCGATGGCCACACGCTGGCCCTTGCCTGCAACGAAGCCCTGGCACGCCAGGCCTTCGACGCCGGCTTTGCGACCCGAGCCATCAACATCAACGACGCCCGAGCCATCTGCGACCTCATCCAAGACCATCTTTAAGGCTTGGGGCCGGCTCGCTGCGCTGCCATGGCAGGTTTTATCTGGGCAAACGCCATTTCCACCACAAAGGGGCCAGGCACCTTTGTGGTGGTTTTTGCTTTGGTAGATTCTTGGGACATGCCTTACAATCTACCAAGTAGTTCATGACGGGCGAAAAACGGAGAGAAGGGGCCTGATGTGTCCTTAATGTTTCATGCGGATAGATTGATTTGACAGACGGTGGCGAATGCCCGCCGTCCGCATTCGTGTGAAACAAGGAGTCTCTATGCTCGTCTCTCTTTTCTCAAAGCCCCAACCATCGCTATCCGTGCAGGCCAAGCGCCTGGTGGCGATGCGCTTTCTCATCTACACCGGTTTTCAGACCAGCTACTTTATCGGCGTCATCGGAACGCTCACCTATGCAGACGATGCCTCGGTTGTGGCGACATCGCTGGCTGTCCTCTTTATGAACGTATTCGTGATCTTGGGATCCTTTGCGGGCGGTGCGGCGCTCGACGCCTGGGGTCCGCGCCGCCATTTCTTGCTGAGCATCATCGGCGCTCTCGCAACTGGCACGGCAATCATCGCCTTTGGTGGCGCGACCGGCGTCGTCCTACTCGGCGCGGTGTTTCTGGGCTTTGTGATGGGATTCGCCCAACCCATCGCCACGTCCTATCCGGCCTACCTCACCGACGACCCCGTCGAGCTCAAAGACATCAACTCCGCCATAACCATGTTCTCCAACGTGAGCATTATCGTCGGCCCCACACTGGGCGGCTTTGTCGCGGCGGCTACATCGTCACGCGCGGTGTTCGTGCTCATGATGATTTTTACCGTACTGGCGTTCATTGCCGGCTGGGGCTTTAGG
The DNA here is from genome assembly GCA_905213725.1 of Collinsella aerofaciens. Classification (GTDB taxonomy): domain Bacteria; phylum Actinomycetota; class Coriobacteriia; order Coriobacteriales; family Coriobacteriaceae; genus Collinsella; species Collinsella aerofaciens_BZ. The sequence continues at coordinate 580 of CAJMJM010000058.1, read as the reverse complement.
CAAAGTGCAGGCCAGGCCGCCACACACGAAGGCAAACCCGCGATCGGCGACATCACATCGGATAAGGCCAGCCAAAGCCCCGACCCCAACACATCTTCCCGCGTCACCTTCGCGACAAGCATCAAGACAGTCTTCACCAACAGTATCCTCGCCCTGCTGTTCTGCATCATCTTCCTCTCGAACTTTGGCTACGGTGCCTTCGATCCACTGGAGTCGTTCTTCTACCGCGATGTCCTGCACGTCGGTGTCGAATGGATGGGCTGGCTCTCGTCGGCCAGCGGTGTGGGCGCGGTGCTGGGCGCCGTGGTCGCGCTCCGCTTGCCGCCGCGCTTCGTCAGCCTCAAAACGCTGCTCGTGGCACTCATGTCCGTGGGCGTGGGAAGTCTGATTTATGTGGGGACACCGTACGTGGGCGTGGCCCTTATCGGCCAGATTGTCCTGGGCGTGGCCTGGGGCGTCGTCAACCCGCTCCACAACACTATCGTGCAAACGACGGCTCCGCTCGAGCAGCTCGGTCGCGTCAACAAGGTAATGGGCATTGGCAACATGTTCGGCGGCGTGGCCCCGGAGGCGATTGCCC
>CAJMJM010000057.1 GCA_905213725.1 Collinsella aerofaciens | reverse complement strand
TTTGCGCTCGTTTCGCTCTTCGGCGAGGCCGTCTACTTGGAAGCCGCCATCGAGAACCTTGGCGAATGGCGCTAGCGCAAGACCGGCAGTGAGGGCGATAACGAGTTCACCAACGCTTTTGTCTCGACTTCACTCACCGTGTGTATCGGCGCCATGGCAATTGTGGGATCGATCCAGGACGGCCTGCTCGGCGACTGGTCAACGCTTGCCCTCAAGGGCGCACTGGCCTGCATCATCGTCTGCACCATGACGGCGTCGCTCGGACGCGGCTGCATCTTCTCGGCCCTGCCCGTAGCCGTGTTCCAGGGGACGATCACGTTGTTTGCCGGCGCGCTCTCCCCCATCATGACCACAGCAGCCCTCAACAGCCTTTCGCTCGTAGGCTCCATGCTCATCTTCTGCGTCGGCGTCAACCTCATCCGTCCTCAGACCTTCCGCACGGCCAATATGCTCCCCTCCGTCGTCATCGCCGTCATCTACGCCCTCCTGTTCTAAATCTATCAACGCAGCGGTATCTCGAACACCTGTTTGATGCTGTGCTATGATATGAGGTCACCGTAGCTGCGTTCGAGAGGAGGAGCGGTGGCCGACCAGGACATCAAGATGCTCATCGAGCGCATTATGGCCGAGGCCCGGACCCATCAGTCTGCCCGCTTCTCACATGAAGTCTACGCAGACGAGCCGATTCTCAAAACCGGCCGACAGATGCAGAATTTCCTCCCCGACCAGTACCGTAAAATGCGCGAGATATCGCGCTGGCAGGATGACCCCAAGGGCGGTGCGGGCCGCTGGCTTTCGGAAGCCGAGCTTTTTTACCGCCAGGGCCTGCTGATGGCCGACTTTGAGGACGACTGTCCCTACAACGGCACCTTTAAGTCGTACTTTCCCACCTACAACGCCATGAGCGACCGGCAGCTGCGCGGCTACTTTACCTGGCGTGCCCAAGTGCGCCGCGGAACCGTCGAGGAAACGTCTACGTCCTTTGCCTTTCTGTATCTCTATGAGCTGATTTGCGGCATTGGCGTAGATGACCCGCTCGACGGTTTTAACAAGATCAAGGCCTTTTGGGATGTCTATCGCGCCTTCGAGCCCGGCATTGATCGGTTTGCACGCGTGTGGTTGCAGGATTACGCCGTATTCCATGGGCTCAACCCCAAGCTGCTTCGTGACTCTAAAACCGTCATGTTCGATAACGCCCTTATCGAGCTGCGGCGCGCAGCACGAGACCTTGTACCGGCACCGGCACCGTCCGACCAGACCCCCAAACGTCGCAAAACCTCCGAGCCCACGCTCCCCCTTCCGCCCGATGAGGTGCGCGAGGAGCGACTCATGGCCGCCATCAACGCCCTCTCCACGTACAACCTAAGTAACTCGCGGCTCGACCGCAGCCACCACCGCGATCTGCGCCACGCGGCATGCGCCGTGTATGTCCGCATGGCGCGCTACTATGACACGCACCGAAAGACCGGCATCGTGGCGAGTTTATTTGGGGAGGAGACGGCCATGCCCTACACCATGTTTGCCTCGGCCGTATTCTTTGCGCCCGAGCGCCACGAGGACTGCGAATATCGCCTGGATCCTATCCATATCTACCGTTGCCAAAACGACTTTTGGGAATGCATGCGCATCCACGGTAGTAGGCAAAAGAGCAGCAAGCTCGGTGAAATGATGCGCGCCTGCGACCAACGCCTGCGCCTGGCGCTGGACCCCGCCCATCCCCTTAAGGAAGAAAAGGTCCCCAAATATCTGGCCAAAATTATCGATGACGAGATTGTGGCATGGCTTTCGTGGGACGCCGTACACCAGCCCGTCAAGATCAATATCGATCTGAGTCAGCTGGGGCACATTCGGAGCGCCGCTGCGCAAACGCGCGAAGCGCTTTTGATCGACGAAGAGCGCGAGGACGATGTGCCCACAGAGGTCGATACGGCGGAATCCGAGCAACCGGAAGCCAAGCCTGCGACCGACGTGATGGCCGAGCCGATCGCGGCGCCTACGGAGCGCAACAAAGCCGACGAGCCAACCATTTCCACCGAACAGTTTGGCGTCGTGGCACCGCTCCTCGCACCGACGCCAGCGGTCGTATCGACTGCACCCGCTGGCACCGCAACCGAACTCGCGCCCGCCGCAGATGCCTTCCTTCGCGCGCTGCTCGAGCAAAACGCAGCGCAAGCGACATTGGCGGTAGTGCAATCGGAGCAGAGCGAGGACATGCTCGTCGACAGCATCAACGAGGCGCTCTTTGACCTGGTGGGTGACACCGTTATCGAGTTTGGAGCGGCAGGACCGCAGATCATCGAGGATTACGAAGCAGACGTGAGAGGATACCTAGACCATGAGTGATACCGCATCCACAGCACCCCGCGTGCCCAAGCGCGTCGCTGCCGTCATTCTCAACTCGCTCAAGGGCGGCGTGGTCCCGCGCATCGGCCTTCCTTACATCACCGTAGGGCGCGAGGTCGAGATCCGCGCCCTGCTCACCGATCTGAGTCTCATCGCCGACGGTGGCGCGAGCTTCCGCTTTCTGGTCGGTCGTTACGGCGCCGGCAAGAGCTTTTTGCTCCAGACCATCCGCACGCACGCCATGGGCGAAGGATTCGTCGTCGCTGATGCCGACCTGTCGCCCGAGCGCCGCCTGCAGGGCGGTCAGGGACAGGGCCTTGCCACCTACCGCGAGCTCATCCGCAATATATCGACCAAGACGCGCCCCGAGGGCGGTGCGCTCAACCTTATTTTGGATCGCTGGGTCGCCTCGTGCGCCGACGTCGACGAGTCGGTCGTCAATGCCCAACTGGCCCCGCTCGAGGAGATGGTCCACGGCTTCGACTTCACCCGCATGCTCCGCCGCTATCGCATGGCCGTATCCGAGGGCGATGAAGAGGCTATGAGCCGCGTGACCAAATGGATTCGCGGCGAGTACCGCACCAAGAGCGAGGCTCGCGCCGAACTGGGGTCCTCAACCATCATCAGCGACGATGACTGGTACGACTACGTCAAACTCATCGCGCGTTTTTTGGTTTGCAGTGGCTACAAGGGCATGCTGGTGCTCATCGACGAGCTCGTGAATCTGTATAAGATTCCCAACGCCATTACGCGCCAGTACAACTACGAGAAGATCCTGACCATGTACAACGACACGCTCCAGGGCAAGGCGCAGTACCTGGGCATGATCATGGGTGGCACGCCAACCTCCATCGAGGACCGTCGCCGCGGCGTGTTCTCCTACGAGGCCCTGCGCAGCCGACTCGCTCAGGGCCGTTTTGCGCGCGAGGACCTTAAGGACATGCTCGCGCCCATCATTCGTCTGCAGCCACTCACCTATGAGGAGCTGCTGGTGCTCATCGAAAAACTCATGCAGATCCATGCCGGCTACTTTGGCTGGACGCCCACGCTTACCGAGAACGACTTGGTGGACTTTCTCAAGATTGAGTTTGGCCGCGTGGGAGCCGATACGCACTTGACGCCGCGTGAGGTCATTCGTGACTTTATCGAGCTGCTCGACATCCTATGCCAAAACCCCGACGCCAACGTGGCCGAGCTACTGCAAAGCGTCGGCGGCGACGCGCTGGCGCCGGCAACAGCAACAGGCGACACCGGCACCGCAAGCGGCGACCGCAATTTCGCCGAATTCACCATCTAACCCGCCAAAAAGGGACAGGTTTATTTTGGCAGGTTTTATCTGGGCAAACGTCGAGGCAGTGATGCGGCAAGCCACTGCTCACCGCGTTAAGAGGTTCGTATTTGAGAGGAGGCCCCGTGAACGCCTTTGACCGCTACGCCCCGTTTATCCAAGACTTCATCTACTCCCACGATTGGGAGAGCTTGCGCTCTATCCAGGTTGCGGCAGCTGATGCCATCTTTAACACGCAAGATAATGTGCTCCTGACGGCATCCACGGCTTCCGGCAAAACCGAGGCAGCCTTCTTTCCCATCCTGACCGAGTTTTGGGAGAACCCGCCCGCAAGCGTGGGCGCCCTCTACATTGGCCCCCTCAAGGCGCTCATCAATGACCAATTCGTCCGCCTCAACGATCTGTGCGAAGAAGCCGATATCCCTGTCTGGCACTGGCATGGCGATGTCTCGCAGTCGCACAAGGCTAAGCTCATCAAAAAACCGAGCGGCATCTTGCAGATTACGCCCGAGTCACTCGAGGCGCTCCTGATCCATAAGCACATGGCGATCCCTCGTATGTTCTGCGACCTGCGCTATGTGGTTATCGACGAAGTCCATTCGCTCATGCGCGGCGACCGCGGCGGGCAGACGCTCTGCCTTATCGAGCGGCTCTCGCGCATGGCAGGCGTGCAGCCCCGCCGCATCGGTCTGTCGGCAACCATCGGCGACCCCGAGCGCACGGGCGCCTTCCTGTCGCAGGGGACGGGACGCAACTGCGTCATCCCCCGTTTTGAGGAGCCGCGCCGCGTGTGGCGCATCTCCATGGAGCACTTCTACAACTCGGGTCCCCAGGCGCAGCAGCGAAGATTCGAGAGCATGGGTCCTCAAGAGGCCGAAGTGCTTGCGTGCGAGCGCATTGAGGCAGTGACACCCGCGGCGCTGCCCGCATCCGGACAAGACATGCGCCACAGCGGACAGCTCACACAGGCGGAACGTCGTCAACGTCGCGAGCAGGCGCGGGGCAAGGACGCTCCCAAAGACCGTCGCACTTCCTCGGCCCCCGAGGGCGAAGTCGACATCCCACGAGCGACCGAGCAGGCGCTTCTCAGCCCCACCGACACAGCGCCAGACAACGCCGACCCCGGCATGGGCTATATCTTCGAACACACCCGCGGCCGCAAGTGCTTGGTCTTTGCCAACTCGCGCGAGGAGGCAGAGGCCGTGTGCTCCATGCTGCGCAGCTACTGCGAGAGCCGGCACGAGCCCGACCGCTTTCTCATCCACCACGGCAATCTTTCAGCATCGCTGCGCGAGACGGCAGAAGAGCTCATGCGCGATGAGGAGCAGGCACAGACAACCGTCACCACATCTACACTGGAGCTCGGTATCGATATCGGCCGTCTGGAGCGTGCGTTTCAGATCGATGCACCGTTTACCGTCAGCTCCTTTTTGCAGCGAATGGGCCGCACGGGGCGCCGCGATCTTCCGCCCGAGATGTGGTTTGTCATGCGCGAGGAAGAACCCGAGCCGCGCACGATGATGCCCGAGACCATTCCGTGGAAGCTCCTGCAGGGCATCGCGCTCGTACAACTCTATCGCGAGGAAAAGTGGGTCGAGCCACCCGAACTCGATCGACTCCCCTACAGCCTGCTCTACCACCAGACTATGTCGACGCTTGCCAGCACCGGCGAACTCACGCCGGCAGAGCTTGCCCAGCGCGTGCTCACACTCAGCTATTTCCATCGCATCTCGGCCGATGACTATCGCGTGTTGCTGCGTCACCTCATTAAGATCGACCATATCCAAGTCGCCGAGGGCGGCGGGCTCATCGTGGGCCTCGCGGGCGAGCGCATCATTAACAACTTTAAGTTCTACGCTGTGTTCCAGGAAAACGAGGAGTTCACCGTTCGCAGTGAGTCGGCCGAGTTGGGCACGATCGTCAATCCGCCACCGCCCGGTGAGCGCATCGCCATCGCCGGACACTGCTGGATTGTCGAGGAAGTGGACTGGAAGCGCCACACCGTCTTTGCCACGCAGGTCAAGGGCCGGGTGCCGGCCTACTTTGGCGACTGCCCCGGGTATATCAATACACACGTACTCGAGCGCATGCGCAAGGCGCTCAACGAGCACGCAGCATATCCGTACCTTATGGGTAACGCACGGGCCCGCCTTGCGCAGGCTCGCCATACGGCTGAGATTTCGGGCGCGGGAACCAAGCCGCTCATTAACCTGGGCGGCGACACCTGGGTGCTCTTCCCCTGGTTGGGAAGCTACGCCTTTTTGGCGCTCGAGCGCATGCTCAAGATTAAATGTGCCGCGGAGCTGGGCCTTCGCGGACTCGACCCGTCACGCCCGTACTTTATGCAGTTTAAGAAGAAGGCCGACGAGGAGACGTACTTTGAAGTGCTCGCCGCCGAAGCAGAGAAAGACTTCGACCCCATCGACCTCGTCTATCCCGGCGAGGTGCCTTACTTTGATCGTTACGATGAGTTCGTTCCCGAAGAGCTCGTGCGCAAGGGCTTTGCCGAAGGCGTGCTCGACATCGAAGGCATGAAGCAGCGCGTTCTCGGCTGGCGCGACCACGCCTAAGACCAGTCTTTTTGGGACGGGGTTTGTTAACCAGTCTTTTTGGAACGGGGCTATTTTAGCTACTTAATGTCGTCCAACGATTTCGATGGACCGCAAATAAGATCAATCTCGTATGTAGTAGCCGTCAAAATGGCCCCTCCCCTGCAAAAACAAAAGGTAACCGGAAGAAGACCCCCTGTCTTTACGGGCAAAAAGGGATAGAACAGTAAAGTACACCTGTCGCGTAATGTGCTTAATATTCAGGGATTAGATTTGCTAAGCAGAGCTGCAACCACCAATCGTTGTAATTTTAACGTTACAGGAAAAGCCTAATTCCTTCATAGTGCCAAACCCGCAGAGTAAATTGCCGACTGCAGTACCAAAAAAACTAAAACCCATCGCGTTCCACGACCTGAGTTTTAAACATATTGTGAATTGCATTAAGGGGAAGTTTCCCGCATCCACGTCTAGTGCAGACGTAGACGGGAAGCCGCAATTATAAGTCACTAGTCTGGGGCAGGATTAAACGGTTCATCCCTGGTAAGATATAGCAATCTTCGCCCGAGACCATTACTATTCCGCAAGCATCGATAAAACGCTGATATTCCTCGGCATTAAGGCCCACCGATTCAAAGCTAACGCGTACACCCGTAGCCATCAAGAAGGCTCGACGCTTCGGGCAGCTCGTCAATCGATATATCAATTCTTGGAGACATGTATTCCTACCATTTTTAAAGAAACAACGGCGGTAATTGCTATCGCGATTGCGCCAATAACACCGAGCGCTATCTGAATGGGATATAACCCCAACACATATCCAAATATGGAGAAAAACATTGCGGAAAAGAGAGCCCTTACCAGAGATGCGACGGAAAGGATCGTCGCGCGGAGATCGTCCGCTATCGCGTCTTGGATTAAGTTTTCCGAAGTGATGTACACCACTTCTGGGAGAAAGCAAAGCACCATGCTAAGGCCAAACAAACACAGCGGATTTGAAGCGAACCACGGAAGAATCATGAAAAGACCGGCCTCGATTAGCATCGAGCCGAGCATGGTATTTCTTTTCCCGAAACGCGATGAGAAGAAATCTGCTGCAATGTAGGCCGTCGCATTTACTGCATAGGATGCACCGAAAAAGATTCCTATTATGGAGACGGGAGCATCAAATGCGTCGAATACCAACTGATTCAAGTTGTAATAACTCCCATAGAATCCATCGAGCATGCTTGTGCCGATTAGAAGAAGCAACACCGCAAAAGCTGATTCTCCAATGCACCAGGTTTCGCGTCTGAACATCTTGGCTACGTCAAACCTTTCCTCCCCAGAGTTTTTGGAATGGGTCGTTTCCATCCTCTCAATGGGATACAGAAGGAAAAGCTGCAGGAGATAGAAAACGGAAACGCATACGTAGAGGGCACTCCAAGATACTTGGGCAATGAATGATCCAAGTACGATTGCCACTCCCGTCGCGATTGATTGCGCGGCAAGCAGCCGAGCGTTGATGGTGAGGAAGCGCTCTCCTTGACCGGCATTTCGGGCAATTTCATATAAAAGTGCTTGTTCGGATCCCGATTGAAGGGAGTAGGCGAGTGCCTCAACAAGGGAAAGCGCGACGAGAAAGGGGCCTGAGAGCAACAGCATGCCAGCCGTATGGAAGAAAAGAAGCAGAACGCCCACTTGAATCGAGAACTTCTTTCCAAAGAAATCGCCTACCAGCCCTGTTGGCAGCTCGAGGACGACCGTTGCAATGTTGTACAGGGCTTGATAAAGCGCGATTTCCGTGACAGACATTCCTTTATCCGCAAGGAAAAGTAGAAACACTCCCCGATTTAAAACAAATCCCGCGAGAACGAAAAAGGCGGAATAGATGTGCAGCTGCGCAGTGGCTTGCTTGTTCATTTGGCACTTCCAATGACATTTTTGGCCTAGCGGGCGGAATCAACCGAAGAAGAAGCGAGTTGGCACCGGGCGTCCAGATGCGTCATGCTGAAAATAGATGAAGCGCATGGTTGACAAAACCATAGAGCCCGTCACAAATTGACTACTCCCAATGCTAGTCGTGGAGTGCAGTGCCGAGGAAGTCGGTGTCGAAGGGCACGGCTTCGGCAAAGGCGTAGTCGCCGTCGCTGGCAATGAGCAGGTAGTTTTCCTCGCCGCCGAACTCCGCGTCGCCGCAGGGAATCACCCAAGCGTGGTCGAACACCTCGAGCGCCGTGGCAGCGCAATCGCGCAGAAACGTCACATCGCTCCCCTCGTTCGCGCTCACGATATTGGCCACATAGATGCCGTCCGGGTTCAAGCTGCCCCGCACCAGACGTAGCGCCTCAACGGTTGCCAGCTCGCGCACGGGCTCGGCACCGCCAAAGCAATCGCTCACGACCACGTCGTAGCGACGATGGCCCACACTCGTCACACCCAGATACGAGCGAGCCTCAGCAGTAATCACCCGCAAGCGGTCGCCCACCGTGCGCTCCAGCTCGTCCAGATAGAACCAACGGCGCGCCAGGCGCGTAATCTCTCCGTCATACTCGATGACGTCCATGCGCAAGCCCTCGTGCGACATCAGGGCGAATTTAGGATAGGCAAACCCGCCGCCGCCCAGCATAAGCATACGGTCGATGCCGTGACCATAAGCGTCGCGCATCGCATCCTCGGACTCAAACACGTCGTCAAACGCACGATAGTACGCAAAGACGGGCTCGGCCCAACGCTCACCGACATAGCTCGCGCTTTGGTAGACGCCGCCTTGCACCAACACGCGAATCTCATCGCCGCCCTCATCGTGCACGCGTTTCACACGCGCCAACCCATTGCGGGTTCGCGCAACCTGCAGACAGGCAGCGCGAACAGCGACGGCGGCCGCACCAAGCGCCGCGGCTCCCAGAGCAACGCCGGCAACGACGCCGGCAGAAACACTTGGCTTGTTCATCTAGAGCTCCTTTTGCAGATAGAGTCCATGGTCGTAAAAACCCAAATGGCGATAGTACTCGCGTGTGCCAATCGCGCTGATCACGTTGATGCGCGCATAGCCCGCGTCCCGAGCAATATGGCACGCACGCTCTACGAGCAAACGCCCCAATCCATGGTGCTGGGCTGCCTGGCCTTGATCTCCCACGCGCGCCGCCATGCCATACACGTGCACCTCGCGAATCATCGCCTCGTCCGGTGTCGTCGGCAACTCATCCGCATGCGCGGCAACAAAAGCACGATCGGGCAGAGACAGACGCAAAAAGCCCGCGATCTTGCCCTGCGGCGTCACCCACTGCAAAAAGCGCTCGTGCGTCACCGGCGTCTCGTACGCCACTTCCTCGTCAAGGGTCAGCTCATGCAAGTCGGCGCCCGCCGTGCTAATCTCGCGATAGCGAATCTCACGCACTGTCGCGCCTTCCCCACGAGCCGACAAGCGGTTTTCAACGAGCTGACGCAGGTTGGGCTTCTTGTTGCCCACCATGATATCGTCGGAGCTAAAGTCGCGGATCATGCGACTGATGCGGCAGAACGCCGGCGTCACCACGATGTCGTCGGCCAACACATCGAGCAGCTCTTCCTCGGTATAGGGACGCCACTCGCCGCGCTCATAGCAGCCCACCAGACGCGAGCCCTCGATGAGCGCGCACGGGTAGACCTTGACCTCGTCGGGCATAAAGGCCCCTTCGGTCATAAAGCGCTCGTAGTCGCGCTTGTCCCCCTCGGGTGTGGCGCCCAATAAGTTGAGCATAAAATGCGCATGGATCTTAAAGCCAAAGAGGCGCGCAAGCGAAAACGCCTGCTCGATCTGAGCCACCGAAATGCGACGCTCGTTGATATCGAGCAAATGCTGGTCGAGGCTCTGGATGCCCATCTGAATCTTGGTGCAGCCCAGACGACGAATGAGCGTGAGCGCCTGTGGCGTCACGGCATCGGGGCGGGTCTCGATAACGAGCCCCACCACGCGATGCTTCGCCGTCTCGTTGATGCGCTGCTGACGCTCAAGCTCCTCCATCGTTTCCGTCTGCCACTCGGCAGCCTCGCCCCATGGCGTACCGGGGCCGTACAGACGACGCACTGCGCGGTTATAGCCACCAACGACAGCATCCACACGCCCCTGCTCGTCGGCAACGCCGCTCGCAAGCTCGGCCTCGTCGGTCGCAATGCCGGCAGCCCGATAGCGCTCGCGGCGCTCTGTTACCACCGGCGGCAGGGCATCGGCGGGAGCGTCATCGAGCAGGCGCCCTGCCTCGGCACGGCTGATGCCCGGACGCGCCAACATGGGGTTTGCCGCCACACCGGCGACGGCATCGTCATTGAGCGCACGGAAAAGCTCCGACATAAACCACGTCTGATAGCCTTCCGGATAGTCGCTCCAGGTACCGCCGAGCACAATGAGCTCTATCTTGTCGGTCGCATGTCCCATCTGCGAAAGCGCAGTCAGACGAGCGCTCACCTGCAGATACGGGTCGAAGCAGTTTTGCTCCGCACGGGCGCACGCCGGCTCGGCGTGCAGATAGCTTTTGGGCATGCGCAGATCGTTGGGGCAAAACAGGCAATCGCCCGAGCATGGCCAGGGCTTGGAAATGACGGTAATGGTCGCCACGCCCGAGGCCGTTCGGCGCGGCTTCATACGCAGGACCTGCAGCAGTTGACGCTCCAGATCGGAATCGACATTCCACGCAGCCCACCGAACCGGCTCCTCACGTTTAACCCGCTGGTAGAACGGCAGCAGACGGCGCTTGGCCAAATCGCGTTTGTCGGCACCCTCACGGCGCGCCTCGGCATGTATCAGTTTGACGAGCGCTTTGTCGTCCACGGTCTCGCCGCGACGCAGAGCCTCGAGTATGTTCAAGATAATCTGTTCCATGTCCCCATTGTAAAGGCAAAGGCGCCGAAGCCCGTCACGGCTCCGGCGCCTCCATCAAAGAGCATGCCTATATGTACCGATCTCCGAAAACCGCATGTCACTCCGGATCAAACGACATGTCGCCCGAACCGACCTCAAAACGATACGTAGCAGACTTATCGCCGTTAAAGAAATCAAGAATCAAAATGCTCTCGCCATAGACGACTACAGGAAGAAAATCGCTCTCAA
>CAJMJM010000056.1 GCA_905213725.1 Collinsella aerofaciens | reverse complement strand
CCCTGACCTCTTGACTGCCAGTCAAGCGCTCTCCCAGCTGAGCTACGCCCCCGTGACGAGGAGATACTATAGGGGAAGATTCTTAGTTGTGCAAGAAGTTTTTTGCAATTGATCCTCGCACTTACGGGTTTTCCTGGGACGGGGCAAAAATAATCACTCTACGAGCGATTATTTTTATCCGCCGTCCCGATAAAACCCTGATGCAGCAAATACGCTATTGCAGTACCGGTGTGGACTTCGATCTTTGCAGTAGATCTTACTATGTTGCTAATGCCTGTGTCGGCCAACAAACCCAGGGGGCTGTGATCTAGTTCCCACTCTAGGCCGTGCTCGCTAACCTCGGTATTGGGGGCTATGGCGATGATAGAAAACGTCTTGCCTTCGGCACCTTCGATGGCCCAGGATTCGCCTCCGTGCAGGATACGGGCCGTGATCTCGTCTTCGGCAATCCAGACTGGGGCGCCCTTGTAGCCCGCGAGCAGGCCCAGTACGGAAAGCGCCATGTCCGGACGGCCGCCCGTGACGCAGGTCGCAACCACTTCGGCACCCGGCCAGCGACGGCGGACGGAATCGAGTGCCAGCGCCAGATCCGTGTAGTCCTTGTACGGGTCGTGGCGCTCAACTTCAAAGTCGGTGGCGGCATCGACCAACGCACGACCCGCATCACTCACCGTGTCGGCATCCCCCACATACACGTCGCAGCCCAGGCCGGCACTCAGTAGCGCGTCGAGTCCACGGTCCACGGCGACAACGTAATCGCACTCCCCCGCTAGCCTACGCAACAGATCAGCGCTCGCCACCACGGGCGAGCCGCAGACTACAAGTACTTTGCAAGCCACAGCCCTCGCCTATCCCTCAAACGAAAGAACGCAGGACAGATCCAGCTCCTCGTAGCTGTCGATAAAGATATCGCAGTTGGCGCGTACGTCGTCGCGCGTCATGCGGCCATGCGGGTCATAGATGCCCACACGCTTAAAGCCGGCGGTGCCAGAGCTCTTAAGGCCAAAGACGGCGTCCTCAAACACCCATGCGCACTCAAACTTGTGCCCATGACGCTCCTCCAGACGGCACAGCGCCAGCTCGTATACGTCGGGGAACTGCTTGGAACGACCTGCCTCGCCCGTGGTGGTCACAAACTCCATGTAGGCGTCGAGCCCGGCGCCAGCGAGCGCAGACTGCACCAGCTCGGCCGGCGTGGACGTAGCCACGCACATGGCAATGCCTGCCGCCTTCGCCTGCTCCAAAAACGCCAGGAGCCCCTCGCGCGGCGGCACCTTGGAGTAGCCATCGATCAGGATGTCGCTCAGCTCGCGATACAGCTCCTCGCCATTCGCGCCAATGCCCCAGGTGTCATGGTAGGCCTGGCACTCGTCCTCGAGCGACAGGTGCTCAAATTGGGCAAAATCGTCGACCGTCACGTCGACACCGTGGCGGTGCAATAACTCTGGCTGAGCATAAGCCCAAACGGGGGTGCTATTAACCAGCGTGCCGTCGCAATCGAAAATAAAAGCAACCTTGGGAGCGGCGGTATGGGACATATACGAACCTTTCGATGTCAAATGGTAAACAACCTGCTAAAAACGTTTTACCAAACGTCTGACTAACAATTTTGAAACCCTAATTGGTAAAACTGTCAAGAGTTTTACCACGGCAATTCTGTCAGTGGTCTAAACATGGCGCTTACCGATTAAACGCCGCACCAAAACCACTTTCGTCCATAAAAGTAACGCACAGGTGTTATGGTAGTTTCTGCCGAAAGTTCCACCGAGCACGCGAGGTGGAACGAATCATAGAACTATCGCCGTCCCTTCGATTCGTGCAGCCCTGGACCTTTCGCATCTAGTCACCAAGGCAACACGCTGCCGCGTCATGATGGGATCAAACGTGAGCGATACAAAGCTAAAGCCAACGGCTAAAAAGCCCGCAACCCGCAAACCGGCTCCGCACGCACCGGAGCTCTCCAAGGACGATGTCTACCTGTTTGGCATTGGAATGTGGGAGCGCAGCTGGGAAAAGATGGGCGCGCATCCCGACACGCAGAACCGTACGCGCGGCTGGCGCTTTTGCGTTTGGGCGCCCGACGTAAAGAGTGTCCATGTCATTGGCGAATTTAACGACTGGGATGAGGAAGCCAACCCGCTGGTGCCCGTGCATACGAGCGCTATTTGGGAAGGCTTTATTCCTGGTGCCGAGCAGGGCCAGCTCTATAAATACCTCATCGAGACCAACGAGGGCGAAAAGCTCTACAAGGCCGATCCATACGCCTTTAAGGCCGAGTGCCCTCCGGGTACCGCCAGTGTGCTGTGGACCCTCGATGGCTACAAGTGGAACGACGCCGCATGGCTCAAGCGCCGCGCCGGCCACAACCATATGTCGCAGCCGCTCAACATCTACGAGGTGCATATTGGCTCGTGGAAGCGCCACGGCGACGCACCACAGGGCGAGCCGGACGAGTACGGCAACTACCCCGGCCCCATGGACCCCTTCCCCGCGCAGCGCGGCGAGTTCTACACATACGACGACCTGTCGGTGGAGCTCGTGGACTACGTGCACGACATGGGCTATACGCATATCGAGGTCATGCCGCTTATGGAGCATCCTTTCGACGGCTCCTGGGGCTACCAGACGACCGGCTACTACGCCGCCACGTCGCGCTACGGCAACCCTCAGCAGCTCATGCACTTTATCGATGCATGCCACAAGGCGGGCATCGGCGTGATCATGGACTGGGTGCCCGGAGGTTTTTGCGCCGACTCCCACGGCCTTGCCACCTTTAACGGCCACATGCTGTTTGAGCACGAGATCCACCCCAACTGGGGCACGCACAAATTTGACTTCGCCCGTGGCGAGGTCCGCTCCTTCTTGGTCTCCAACGTGCTGTACTGGCTCGAGAACTTCCACGTGGACGGCATTCGCATGGACGGCGTGTCCAGCATGCTGTACCTCAACTTTGGCATTGACGATCCGGGCCAAAAGAAGTTCAACAAGTACGGTACCGAGGAGGACCTGGACGCCAGCGCGTTTATCCGCCAGGTCAACTGCGCCGTGGAGGCCCACTTCCCCGACGTGATGATGATGGCCGAGGAGTCCACCGCGTGGCCACTCGTGACCTACCCGCCGCAGGACGGCGGCCTGGGCTTCCACTACAAGTGGGACATGGGCTGGATGAACGACACCCTACACTACATGCAGACCGATTTTCCGTGGCGCCCCGGCAACCACGGGCTGCTCACGTTCTCCATCATGTACGCCTTTACCGAGAACTTTATTTGCCCGCTGAGCCACGACGAGGTCGTGCATGGCAAGTGCTCGCTGATCGGCCGCATGCCGGGCGACTGGTGGCGCCAGTTTGCCGGCCTGCGCACGCTGGCTTTCTACCAGATGACGCACCCCGGTGCCAAGCTCAACTTTATGGGCAACGAGATCGGTCAGTTTATTGAGTGGCGCTACTACGAGTCCATCCAGTGGTTCCTGACCGAGGAATACGAGACCCACCGTCATCATCAGGCGTTTATCAAGGCGCTCAACCACCTGTACACCGCCGAGCCCGCCCTGTACGAGCGCGGCTACACCGACGACGGCTTTACCTGGATCGACGCGGACAACTCCAAGCAGTCCTTCGTGAGCTTTGTGCGCCAGGGCGAGGACGTCGACAACGACCTGGTAATCCTGATCAACTTTGACCCGGCGAGCTACGAGAGCTTCCGCGTGGGCGTGCCGCGCGAGGGTGACTGGGAGGTCATCTTTGATTCCGACCGTCCTGAGTTTGGCGGCAGCGGCTATGCCGGCGAGGAGCCCTACACCTGCTCGAGCGAGCCCTATCCCTGGAACGGGCAGATGGACTCCATCGAGATTAAGGTGCCCGGCCTTGCAGGCGTGGTGCTTAAGCGCCGCGGTCCCAGCAGCTATAAGCCGCCTGTAGTCGAGGAGCCCAAGGCTGCGCCCAAAAAGCGTACGTCTTCGGTAAAGCCCAAGACCGCGGCTGCTAAGAAGGCTCCGGCCAAGGCGAAGGCTGCCAAGCCCGCAGCCAAGGCTTCGGCCAAGTCCACCACGGCCAAAAAGGCAGCCACCAAAAAGGCTGCTCCCAAGGCCAAGGCAGCTGCTGTTAAGGCTCCTGCCAAGAAAGCGTAACAAAGGCGTTACCACTGTAATTACCCGCCCCGCGGGGGCGTAGGATACATGTCATAACCGTTCCGGGAGAAACATCCCCGGGGGAAAGGAACGTATGAATAAGATCTTCGACAACAAGCAGGAGTTTACCGAGCTCTATCGCGATGCCGTCATGAGCATCAGCGGCAAGAGCGTCGAGGCCGCCAGCGACCTTGACCGCTTTAATGCCCTGGCCAAGCTCGTGGCCGAGAAGGCACGCACCGTTGCCACCAAGAGCGACGCCCGCGCCACCGCCGAGGGCAAGAAGCGCGTGTACTACTTCTCGATCGAGTTTTTGATCGGCCGCCTGCGCGACAACTACCTGCTCAACTTTGGCGTGCGCGACATGGTCGCCGAGGCACTCGACGACATGGGCTTTGACCTGTCCGTCATCGAGAACCAGGAGCCCGATCCGGCGCTGGGCAACGGTGGCCTGGGCCGTCTGGCCGCATGCTTCTTGGATTCCATGGCAGCCGAGGGCATTGCCGGCTACGGCAACGGCATGCGCTACCGCTACGGCCTGTTTAAGCAGGAGATCGTCAACGGCAGCCAGGTCGAGGCCACCGACGAGTGGCTCACCCACGGCTATCCCTGGGAGGTCCGTCGTCAGGACAAGGCCGTGACCATTAAGTTTGGTGGCCGCGTCGAGGGCTTTGAGGAGAACGGCCGCACGTTCTACCGCACGGTGGACACGCAGGACATTCTGGCCGTTCCCTATGACATCCCTGTTGTGGGCTATGCCGGCGAGACCGTCAACAAGCTGCGCGTCTGGGCCGCCGAGCCGGTCGAGGAGCACTTTGACCTCGAGGCCTTCAACCGCGGCGACTATGCCCTGGCCGATGCCGAGCGCGCCGAGGCCGAGGCCATCAGCGCCATCCTCTACCCCAACGACGCCGGCGAGCACGGCCGTCTGCTGCGCCTGAAGCAGGAGTACCTGTTTGTATCGGCCGGCAGCTACAGCCTGCTCGACACCTTTGAGAAGGAGCACGGCGAGAACTGGGAGCTGCTGCCGCAGTTTGTTGCCATCCATACCAACGACACCCACCCCGCCATGTGCGGCCCCGAACTCATGCGTATCCTCATCGACGAGAAGAAGCTCGAGTGGGACGACGCCTGGAACATCGTGACGCAGGTCGTGAGCTACACCAACCACACCATTCTGCCCGAGGCTCTGGAGAAGTGGCCCATCGGCACGTTCTCCAAGCTCCTACCCCGTGTGTACCAGATCATCGACGAGATCAGCCGTCGTTGGCACGAGTCGTTCGACACCACGCAGGAAGGCTGGCAGGAGCGTCTGCGCCAGACCGCCATTCTGTGGGACGGCGAGATTCGCATGGCCAACCTGTCCGTGATCTGCAGCCACAGCGTCAACGGCGTGGCCAAGATCCACTCCGACATCATCAAGAACATCGTGCTCAAGGACTTCTATGCCATAACGCCCGAGAAGTTCAACAACAAGACCAACGGCATCTCGCACCGTCGCTTCTTTGCCGAGGCCAACCCCACCTATGCCAAGCTCGTGACCGAGGCCATTGGCGATGGCTGGCTGAAGGACGCCTTTGAGCTGGAGAAGCTCAAGGAGTTCCAGAACGACACCGAGTTCCTGAAGGCCGTGGGTGCCTCAAAGCGCGCCAACAAGGAGCGTCTGGCCGCCTACGTTAAGGCCGAGACCGGTCTGGTCATCGACCCCAACACCGTCTTCGACGTTCAGGTGAAGCGCTTCCATGCCTACAAGCGCCAGCTCATGAACATCATGAAGGTGATGGACATCTACAACCGTCGCATCGCCGATCCCAACTTCCACGTGACGCCGACGACCTTCATCTTTAGCGGCAAGGCCGCCTCGAGCTACACCTTTGCCAAGGAGACCATCCGCCTGATCAACTCGGTGGCCGAGGTCATCAACAACGACCCGCGCGTCAACGAGGTCATGAAGGTCTGCTTTATCCCCAACTTCCGCGTGAGCAACGCTCAGCTCATCTACCCCGCCGCCGAGATCTCGGAGCAGATCTCCACGGCCGGCAAGGAGGCCTCGGGCACGTCCAACATGAAGCTCATGATGAACGGCGCCATTACGCTGGGCACTCTCGACGGCGCCAACATCGAGATCGCCGACCTGGCCGGTCGCGAGAACGAGGCCATCTTTGGCCTGACCGCTCCCGAGGTCGAGCAGCTCTGGGCATCGAACAGCTACTTTGCGTGGGATACCCTCAACGGCGACCGCGAGCGTCTGGGCTGCGTGATGGACGAGCTCAAGGACAACACCTTTGCGGGTCTTTCGGGCAACTTCGAGAGCATCTACAACGAGCTCATGAACAACAACGACCCCGACCTGGTCATGGCCGATTTCCGCAGCTACGTGGATGCGTGGGAGAAGCTCACGAACAGCTACGGCGACCAGGAGTCCTGGAACCGCAAGGCCCTACTCAACACCGCCTCGAGCGGCTGGTTCTCGAGCGACCGCACCATTCGCGAGTATCGCGACGAGATCTGGCACGCATAAAGGCGCGCGAGCTCCCCTATGCCAGCACGGCATTACTCGACGGGCGTGACGTTGCGCCGTGCCCGTCGCTAATGGGTTAGAAACATCGATGACTGAAGGAGAAATCGATGAGTAAGAAAGAATGCATCGCGATGCTCCTCGCAGGAGGACAGGGCAGCCGATTGGGGGCACTCACCCAAAAGATCGCTAAGCCGGCGGTTAGCTTTGGTGGTAAGTTCCGCATTATCGACTTTTCGCTCTCCAACTGCTCCAACTCGGGCATCGACACGGTGGGCGTTCTGACGCAGTATCGCCCCTACCTGCTGCATGCCTATGTGGGCTCCGGCGAGGCGTGGGATCTGGACAGCCGCGACGGCGGCGTGTCGATCCTGCCGCCGTACGAGACGCAGACCGGCGGCGCCTGGTATGCGGGCACGGCCGACGCCATTACGCAGAACCTCGACTACATTAAGGCCAACGACCCCAAGTACGTCCTGATTCTTTCGGGCGATCACCTGTATCGCATGGACTACCGCAAGATGCTCAAGACGCACATTGAGAACAACGCCGACCTCACGGTGAGCGTTATGCCCGTGCCGTGGGAGGAGGCCAGCCGCTTTGGCATCCTGACCACCGACCCCGAGGACGGCCGCATCACCAAGTTCACCGAGAAGCCCGATAAGCCCGATTCGAACCTCGCGTCCATGGGCATCTACATCTTCTCGGCCGACGTGCTGATCGAGGCGCTCGAGGAGGACGCTCTGGACCAGCGCTCGAGCCACGACTTTGGCAAGGACATCATCCCCAAGCTGCTCGGCGAGGGCAAGCGCCTGTACAGCTACGAGTTTCACGGCTTTTGGAAGGACGTCGGCACCATCGCCAGCTTCCACGAGACCTCGATGGACCTGCTGGGCAACAACCCCGAGTTCGATCTGTTCGACAAGCACTTCCCCATCATGTCCAACATCACCACGCGTCCGCCGCACTACATTGGTCCGGATGGTCGCCTGGACGACTGCCTGGTCTCCAACGGCTGCAAGATCTACGGCACCGCTCGCCACTCGATCCTTTCGACTGATGTCATCATCGAGGAGCGCGCCGTGGTCGAGGACTCCGTGCTGCTGCCGGGTGCGCACGTTAAGAGCGGCGCGCACATCTGCCGCGCTATTTTGGGCGAGAATTCCACGGTCGAAGAGGGCGTGAAGCTCGGCTCTGTCGATACCACCAAGGATACGGCCGTCGTTGGAAATGACGTCGTTATCGGGAAGGGGGAATGATCCGATGATCAATCGCAAGGCCATCGGTTATATCACCGCTAACTACTCTTCGACCTACGGCAGCGTGCTGCTCAAGGATCGCCCCATCGCGTCCGTCCCGTTTTTGGGCCGCTACCGCCTGATCGACTTCCCGCTGTCCAACATGATGAATGCCGGCATTAAGACCGTCGGTGTAGTTATGCCGGGCAACTACCGCTCGCTGATCGACCACGTGGGCTCGGGCAAGGACTGGGGCCTGGACCGCAAGAAGGGCGGCCTGTTCATGGTGCCCGGCAACGCGTATGGCACCACCAAGGGCGGCATGCGCTTCCTGCTGCGCGACATCATCTCCAACAAGACGCTGTTCCAGCGCTCGGACAAGCCCTACGTTGTGATGATGGGCACCAACATCATCTTTAACATGGACCTCAACACCATCATCGACGCGCACGAGAACTCCGGCGCCCAGATGACCGTGGTGTACTGCAAGGCTACACGCAACGTCGATGACGAGACCAAACTCGAAATTAACGAGAACGGCCGCCTGACGGGCGTGAGCGCCGGCGTCGTGTATGGCGACAACGCCTCTATGGACTGCTGCATCGTCAACCGCGAGACGCTGCTCGAGATCATCGACCACTACCAGGCCGCCGACTATCTGGACCTGCTCGAGGCACTCCAGGGCGACTTTGGCAACATCGACGTGTGCAGCTACGAGTACAAGGGCGAGGTCGTGGGCGTGTTTAGCGAGAAGTCGCTGTATCGCCGCAGCATGGACCTGCTCGACCAGACCGTGGCCGACCAGCTCTTTGACCCCGAGCGTCCGATCCTGACCAAGGCCCACGACGTGCCGCCTTCGCGCTATGCGACCGGCAGCCACGCGTGCAACTCGATCATCTCGGCCGGCTGCATCATCAAGGGCACCGTGCGCAACTCGATCCTGTCGCGCGGCGTCGTGGTCGAGGAAGGCGCTTCGGTGACCAACTCGATCATCAACCAGAGCTGCGTCATCAAGAGCGGCGCCCGCGTTGAGAACGCCATCCTGGACAAGAACAACGTGGTTCCCACCAACACTGAGCTTCGCGGCACGCCCGAGAACATACTGGTGCTGGGAAAGGCCCCGTTAACTTCTGATATCACCAACGCGAGCTAGCTTTGGCACCGCAACATCGCTCGTAACATGTAGAATAGCCGCCCGGTTCGCGCCAGGCGGCTATTCTCGAATAACAACATGGGAGACAATATGGCTGATTCCAGCAAAAAGATGCAGATCGTGTTTGCCTCGGCCGAGTGCGCGCCGTTTGTGAAGACCGGTGGTCTGGGCGACGTAGCGGGCTCGCTGCCCGCGGCGCTTGTGCGCGCCGGCGCCGAGGTCATCGTGATGGTGCCAAAGTACGCCACCATCAAGGACGAGTACAAGGCGCAGATGGAGCACTTCTCCGACTTTTACGTGAGCCTGGGATGGCGTAACGAGTACTGCGGACTCGAGAAGCTCGAGCACGACGGCGTCACCTATATGTTCATCGACAACGAGCGCTACTTTGCGCGCGACTATCCGTACGGCTTCTTTGACGACGGGGAGCGTTTTGCGTTCTTCTCCAAGGCCATCACCGAGAGCCTGCAGCACCTGCCGGCCGGCTTTGAGTGCGACATCCTGCACTGCAACGACTGGCAGACGGCGCTGGCGCCCGTGTTCCTGCGCGAGTTCTACCAGGGCCTGCCGCTGTACGACCGCGGCAAGACCGTGTTCTCAATCCACAACGTGGCGTTCCAGGGCCAGTTTAGCGACACCGTGATGGAGGACATCCTGGGTGTGGCGCATATTCCGGCGGCTGCCTCGCAGCTGCGTTGCGATGCCTGTAGCATCAACTACATGCTGGGCGCCCTGCGCTATGCCGATGCCATCACTACGGTGAGCCCCACCTATGCCAACGAGATCCAGACGCCCGAGTTTGGCGAGGGCCTGGACGGCGTGCTGCGCGAGCGTTCGTACGCGCTGCAGGGCATTTTGAATGGCATCGACGTCGCGGGCTTTGACCCGGCGACCGACAAGCGCATTGCCGCCAACTACACCGTGGAGGACCGCTCCGGCAAGGCCGTGTGCAAGGCCAAGCTGCAGGAAGAGCTGGGGCTCGAGGTTCGCGACGACCGTCCGCTCATGGTGATGGTCACGCGCCTGACGCGCCAGAAAGGCTTGGACCTGGTCATGTACGCACTCGACCGCATCCTTTCCGGCGGCGTGCAGGTGGCGGTGCTGGGCACCGGCGACCGCGATTACGAGGACGGCCTGCGCTACTTCCAGGACAAGTACCCCGGCACCATGGCCGCACGCATCGAGTTCGATCCGGCGCTGTCACAGCGCATGTATGCTGCCGCCGACATGTTCCTGATGCCTTCGAAGTTTGAGCCCTGCGGCCTGTCGCAGATCATCGCCATGCGCTACGGCACCCTGCCCATCGTGCGCGAGACCGGTGGCCTGAAGGACACCGTGATCCCGTATAACGAGTTTACCGGCGAGGGCACGGGCTTCTCGTTTACCAACTTTAACGGCGACGAGATGGGCGACGCGGTGTTCCGCGCAGCACGCCTGTTCTGGGATAACCGTGAGGCATGGAACCAGCTAGTCACGCAGGCCATGAGCCAGGACTTTAGCTGGACGCGCTCGGCCGATAAATATCTGGACCTGTACTTCTTTATGCACCCGGAGATTGAGCGCCCGGCGGCGGTTGTCGACGAGCCTGAGGCTGCACCTGATCCGGTGGCCGCAGAGGAGCCCAAGGCCGAGGAGAAGCCGGTTGAAGCTGAGACCGTTAAGACCGATCCTAAGGTGAAGGTCGAGGCTACTCCCGAGCCTGAGCCTGAGGTGAAGCCTGCTGCGAAGCCTGCGGCAAAGAAGACCACGACTCGTAAGACGACGGCTAAGAAGGCCACTGCGAGCAAGACCACCGCTGCCAAGACAACGACCACGCGCAAGCGCACAACCGCAGCTGCCAAGAAGGCCGCCGAGGCCGAGGCCGTTTCCGAGGTAAAGGCCGAGGCCGCCGTCAAGGCACCGGCCAAGACCACTGCCAAGAAGACGGCTGCGACCGCCAAGAAGACCACGGCAAAGAAGTCAACGACCACGAAGGCCGCCACGACCAAGGCAGCCGCAAAGCCGGCCGCCAAAGTCGAGGAGACGCCCGCCGCGCCCACGGCCGCGGCGGCTGCGGCGGCGCTGCCGCAGGCGGGGCTGCTCTGCGCTACCACGCTGCTGGCGGTGCTGTTCACCGCCGGAAGCTATCCCCGTATCCGGGCGTTCCTCCGGCGGCAGCTGCCGGAGGACAGGCTGCGGCAGGCCAGGGGCGTCAAGGCGGCCCTGCTGGCCACCTTGGGAAAGTGGTGCAAGGCCCAGTG
>CAJMJM010000055.1 GCA_905213725.1 Collinsella aerofaciens | reverse complement strand
CTCGCGGCGCTGGTAGTGGAAGTCGTTGGGGGCGAGGTCCTTCTCGCCGTCCTGCTTGGCGATGTCGTTGAGCGTGCGGGCCATCTGCTCGTCGGTCAGGCCGTTGTCGGTGGTGATGCCGTGTTCCTGGATCTCGATGTAGAAGTCGCCGGGCTCGAAGGTGTCACGGAAGGTCTCGGCCCACTTGATGGCGCCCTCCATGTCACCGCGGTCGATGTACTTGGGGATGCTGCCCGCGATGCAGGCGCTCGTGCAGATCATGCCCTTGGCGTGGCGGCGCAGGTTGTCGAGCGTGACGCGCGGCTTGTAGTAAAAGCCCTGCACGGCGGCCTCGGAGACCGTCTGCATTAGGTTGACGTAGCCCTCCTGATCCTTGGCCAGAAGGATCATGTGGTAGAGCTCGGGCTTGTGGTCGCGGGCAAGGGTCTCGTCCGGCGTAAAGTAGACCTCGCAGCCAAAGATGGGCTTGATGACCAGGGGCGGTTTGAGCTCGTCGATGTTGCCCTTCTCGTCCCACATGGCCATGTCTTTGACGTACTGGGCATGCTCGCGCGGGTTTGCCTCGGGGTCGGGCTCCACCAGCTCGTCGCGGCGGTCCTTTTCCAAGAAGGCCTTGTCGTGGCTCCAGGTTTTGTACTCGGGCGTGTTGTGATTGACGGCGTCGCAGGCCAGCGCTAGGTCGGGCACGCCATACATGTAGCCGTGGTCGGTAATGGCCACGGCGGGCATGCCAAGTTCAACGGCACGATTGACCATATCCTGGATACGGGTTGCGCCGTCGAGCATGGAGAAAACAGTGTGATTGTGCAGATGGACGAATGCCATGTGATGAGCTCCGATGCGGGTTCGTGTTCTGACTGAACGATTTTACCGCACGGCACGGACAGCACCCGAACCTAGCCAAACCAACACGGCTCCTCTTGCAGTTGCGGTGAAATGCGGACTGTTTGGCGGCTTTTTTGGCCAAAACAGCCCGTATTCCACCGCAAGTTATCTGAGGGCTAGAGATTGTAGATGACTACTTGAGGTTCGGCGGGTTCGACGAAGATGGCTGGATTCGCCTGCTCCACGCGAACGAACTTGACCGTCACCGTCTCAAAGCCCGCCTTGTGCAACACGTCGGCGTAGACGCGCGCCTGCAGGGCGTGCTTCTCGAGCAGCTGGTCCGGCGTCTCATCCGGCGTGCCACCCGTCTTGTAATCGATGACCAGTGCGCGTGACGGATCGGCCGGGTCGGTCGCCAAAGCGTCGATGGCGCCTTCGGCATATGCACCGTAGCGGGCGATGTCCTCGTCCTCGCAGCCCAGCGAGAAGAACGGCACCTCGGCGCGAACGCACGGCCACGCGAACAGCTCGGCACGAACCGACGACTTGAGCCAGCGCTCCAGAGCGACATCGAAGCGCTCGCGCTGTTCTGGCGTCAGGTGCCACAGGCGCGCCAGCGCATCGGCACGCTCAGCGGGCAGCGCATCGGAACCCATCTCGATCAGCCACTGGCAGGCGGCATGGAACGCCGAGCCCAGCGCCATGGGGTTGCCGGCGGGCTCGACAGTGGCCACGTCCGCATCCGTCATCTCGGAACCATCCGACTCCGCATCATCGCCAGCCTCGTCCATGGGCACACGCGCCTCGGCGGCACGGTCTTCTGTCTCGGCATGGAGCGCCGCGGCGATTGACGAGTAGCTATACGAGTCGCGCATCGGATACGGACAGATGCCCATGCGCACGCCCACTGCCTGGGGATACACAAGCTCAAACGAATCGGGCTTGGGGTCGGCAGGACCGGGGACGATTGTACTGGCCGAATCGTCGGCAGCATCTGTATCGGCATCGCCACGAACAAGCCTGCCCTCGGCATCCAACGAAGCGTTGGCCTCAAACGCCTGCTCGCCAAAGGTAAAGCCCGCGAGCGAAATGAGCTCGTAGTCGCCCGGCTGGGAGTTGTCGAACACCAGGCGGTCGGCATCGAGCTGCGGCATGTCCAGAGCGTCGGTCGGCATTATACGGCGCAGCACATCGTAGGTCAGAGCGGTCTCAACGTCGAAGGTCGGCGCCGTCACCTTGCCACGGCTCACGCCGGTATCCATCGCCAAGATCACCAGCTCGCGCGCACGCGTCATGGCGACATAGAGCAAGCGGGCCCGCTCCTCGAGCGAAAGCTGCAGGTCGTCGTTGCGCAGGCGAGCAAATGCCTCGGCGGGAGAACCCGTCGCACAGACGTCCTCCATGAGCTCCGGCGGCAGCCACAGCGACGTGCCCTTGCCCTTAAACGCATGCTCAAACTGCCTTTTGACGTCGTCGCCCTTCACAAAGGTACCGTCGGCGAGCTTAACGCCGTCGAAGCGCGCCGGCAGTGCCACGACCTGTGCTCCGCCCTCGACGCGGCCCATCTGTGCCGCACCCGAGGACTTACGCACGCCAAAGCACTCGGCGACCGCCACGACCGGATATTCCAGACCCTTGGAGGCATGCACCGTCATGATGCGCACCGCGCCGTCGCCTTCCTCGTTGAGGGCACCCGGGGCTTCCTTGCCCGCCAAGAAGCGGTCGAAGGCCAGCGCGATGGAACGCGGCGAGTTGCCGAACTCGGCCTCAGCCTCAGCCACGGCGTCGAGCGCCTTGAGCACGTTGGCGGCAATGGCCTTGCCCTCGGGACCACGCTGTCCCAGACGCACAAACCAGCCGGAGGCGTTGACCACGTCGCGCACGATGGCGGCGAACGAATCGCGGCCCACGCGACGAAGCGCATACCGCAGCACCTCGCGGGCGCGCGTCACAAGCGGCAAGTCTTGCAAACCCGGCACGTCAAAATCGCTCATGATGCCCATGTCGATATTCCGGCGCGAGGTCTCCCCTGTCTCGCTATCGAGCTTGGTCGCCAGCGCCAGGAACTCCTGGGCGCCGAGCGCAAACATCGGCGAGGCGAGCAGCGGCATAAGGCCCTGCGCCGTATCAGCCGGATTGGCGAGCGCACAAACCAGGGCGCGCACCGTCTGCACCTCGGCTGCTTGGGCAAAGACCGAGCCGCCCGCGATGACGCAGTCGAGCCCCTGATCGCGAAAGGCCTGAGCGTAGACGTCGGCGTTGGTCATGCGGCCCAGCAGCAGTACCATGCCGCCCTGGGGCTGGCCGGCAGCGGCAAGTGCGCGGAAGCGCTCGGCGAGCGCACGGGCCTTGGCCTGTGTGCGCTCCTGCATACTGCCGCCGGCAACAAAGAAGGCCTGGCGGCGCGAGGCGTCCGCCACCAGCGTGTCCTTGTGGCCGTCGCTCGCCTCAAGATCCAAAAAGCCCTGCATCAGGCCGCCGTCATCGCCGTCGAAGACGCGTGCCACATAGCGCAGCACCTCGTCGTGGCTGCGGAAGTTGCGCACGAGCTTGACGAGTTCGCCGGCAGGGGCATCGGATGCGACGGACGTCTCGGGCGCAGCAGAGGAGCCCACCTTGCGCTCCTGACGGCGGAACACCTCGACCTCGGCGCCACGGAAGCGATAGATGGACTGCTGCGCATCGCCTACGGTGCACAACGCGCGCTCCCCCGCGCCCGTCAGATAGCGAATCAAATCGACCTGCATCTGGTCGGTATCCTGGAACTCATCGATCATGACCATCTTAAAGCGGCCCTCGTATGCCGCTCGGATGGCCGGGTAATCGCACAGGGCCTCGTAGGCCATGCGCAGCAGGTCGTTGTTGTCGAGGGCAGACTGGCCGGCCTTGAGCGCGCGATACTCAGCCTCCACGGAACGGGCCAGGCCCACCAGCGCATCGAGCGCCGGGCCACCGCAGGCAAGCACGATATTGATAAACGCATCGGCGGCCTCGGCCTTGAGCAGCTCGACCTGCTCCTTAGGGAATGCCTTGCTCGCGCGCGGCATGGTGCACGACATCATGAGTCGCGCTGCATCGGCCATGGTCTTGCCGCTCGCCTCGAACGCGTCAATGGCGTCGAGTGCCATCTGCGCCTTCTCGGTCGCGGCCTTGCTTGCGCCCAGCGCTGCGCGATAGGCAGCGGCGAGTGCCGAGGTATCGGCCTGGCCGCGCGCCACGCACACGTCGTCCATACCGCCCGGCAACTGGCTCGACAGCTCCAGCAGGTCGCGCACCAGGCCCTTGATGGTCGTGCCGGTGCCAAAGGAACCGCCCTCGCCCGCCATGGGATACCAGGCATAGAGGGCCTTGAGCGATGCCGCGAGCTCGGGGGCGGCATCGGGCGCCGTCGCGCGGGCCAGCACATGCTCAACAGCCTGGTCCATAAGCTCGTCGGTATCGGTGAGCACCGTGAACTCGGGGTCGATGCCCAGCTCCAGCGCATGCGCGCGCAGGATACGCGAGCACATGCCGTGAATGGTCGAAATCCACGCGTCGTCGACGGTCAGTGCTTCCTCGTCCATGCCCTCGTCGATAAGCGCACGGCGCACGCGGTCGCGAATCTCGGCCGCGGCATCCTTGGTAAAGGTGATGGCGAGCACCTGGTCCAGATGCTCGACGAACGGACCGGATTCGGGCGAGAGCGCGTAGACGATGCGGCGCGTGAGGGTAAAGGTCTTGCCCGAACCGGCGCCCGCCGAGACAAACAGCGGACGGTCGAGCGTCTTGACGATCTGCAGCTGTTGCGGCATCAAAGTCGAAAGATCCATGGTCTACACGCCCCTCCTTACAAACGTTCCTTGGTGGTTATACGAACAGCGCGCATGCGCGGCTTGCGCCGATGTCGGGTCGACAGCGGCGACGTCACCTGCCTCGAGCTCGCGCAGGCGCGCGGCAATGCCGGTCTCCACGCGGGCGAGCAGGGCATCGAAGTCCATGCTGCCGCCCTCGCCCGGGAAACCCTTCTTGAGGCCCGGGAGGCGACCGTCACCACGCTCTTCCTCGAGCAACTCGGCACTCGCCGCGCCGCGCAGCGCGGGCTTGCCGCCCTTGGTCGAGAAATAGAGCGCAGCACGGGTATCTAGGCCCAGCGCCCGACGCATGGCCTGGGCGTAGATGAGCGTTTGGGTATGTGGTGGCAACCAGCGCGGATCGTCGATGGGCGCCGTGCCCGATTTCTCGTCGCGCACCGTGGGGTCGGCGAGCTTAAACTCCTCAACGCCCGTGCGATGCTTGTAGTCGATCACCACGGCACGATTCTCGGCGTCCACGTCCACGCGGTCGATGCGCCCGCCAAGCGGCCAACCGGCATACTCGACCTTGAGCTCGTTGAAGGCGAACTCCAGGTAGCGCGGGGCAAAGGGGGCAAGTGCCTCGGACTCGTAGGCAAGCACACCCTCCAGCTGCGGCAAGATCTCGGCCACCTGGCGTTCCTCCACCGCAGAGCGCGGCACCAGCGGGCCCTCCGTGCCGCGCTTGCCGGCGTGCTCGGCCAACGTCTCGTCAAAGACCTCGTGCAGCAGCTCCTGTGCGCGCGGCAGATTCTCGGGCGTCACGCGCTCCATGCCCTCTTGGGGCAGACGGGCATGCAGATGCTCCAGCACGTCGTGGACAAAGTTGCCCTTTTCCATGTTGCCAAAGCCCGCGTCGATCGACTGGGGCTTCACGCGGTACGAGACGAACCAGCATAGCGGGCAGGTCGAATAGGCCTCGATCTGCGAGGCGGACGTCAGACGCGGCACGAGCGGCGCGTCCTCACCCTCGCCATCGCGACGGCGCAGGACCAAATACGGCACGGCCTCGGCACTCAGATGCTGAGGGGCTTCACAGGTCACGCGCTCGCGCTTGAGGCCTTCACCTGCCGCGGGATCAAAGTCGGCGATGATATCGCCCTCGCCCACGCGCATGGGCTTGGCAGCGCCAGCGGCCTCGGCATGTGCCCACAGCTCGGTCCATACGGCTGCCGGGTAGCACTCGCGTGCCTGGCGAGCGTGCGTCACTCGGGCGAGCGCGACCGGACCGCTCGCCGCCTGCATCGCACGGCCAAAGCGCACGCGCAGCAGGGCAGCGGGCTCCAAAGACACGCCGTCGCGGCGCAGCTCGGCTGTCAACGTGGCAAGCGGGCCCTCTTCGTGCGAAAGCGGATAGCTGTCCAGGTCGACATCGGCAAACAGCACGGCATCGTAGCTGCCAGGGCGAAGAACCGACGCATCGGCAAGCGACGCGAAGCGCACTTGTGCTCGTGGTGTGCGATCGACCTCATAGGTCTCGTAATCGTAGGCGGTACTGCGCTTGTCCACCTTGGTTCGAACGCCGTCGAGAACCGGCACGGTCGCGGCCTGCGACACGTCGCGCGCGCGAGCATCGTTCATAAGGATGTCGATGGCATGGCGCAGCAAAGCCGTCTCTGCCTGGCGACGGGCCTGGCCGTCAAGGCCGCCTAGAGCGCGATCGGGCAACGCCTCGGCAACGGCAAGCATGGCCTTAAGCGCCGTCACGGGCTTGTCACGCCGCAGCGCCTGGAACACGTCCGAGACCACACACGGTACGTTCTTAAACCAGTTATCGTCGCTCGTCGCCTTGCGCGCGCCCCTCACCTGGCCCTGAACGCTCTGCAGCAGGCTCTTGACGCCCGCGGTAGTCTTGCTGCGCGAGAGACGCATATTCTTATCGAAGGTACGGGCATTGACGGCATCAGCGCCCGAAAGCGGACTGTAGATCCAGTCGGTAAGCTCCGGCGCGGGCCACCACTCAGTCTTGGAAGCGGTGCCCTCGTCGGCGGCTTTCATACGCTCGATCAGGTTGGCGAGCGCCGTAAACTGCCTGCCCGCGATGGACTGGGAAAACGCCGTGAACTCAGTCGTCTCGGCCGCAATGTGACGCGCCGCCAAACGGGCGGCGAGCTCGCCGAACAGCTGGGGTGCCCGGGCAGAAACGACGAGCACGCGCACGGGGTCGGCGGGCGTTGCAGTAGCTTTATCGGCCTTGGACTCCTTGTGCGCTTTCACCAACTTATCGATGGCGTCCGCATAGACATGAGCACGGGCATGGGGGCCGGCGACCTCAATAAAGGCAGGCTGAGCGGCGGCCCCGCAAGCGACATCAGACGCGACGGCGTCCTCCCCCAGCGGCGCGATCTCAAACAGCACACCGCGGGCATCAAATGCCGTGGCAAGCTCCTCGCGCATCGCCGCCTGCTCGCGGGCAAGCAGCACGACGACCTCTCCCCCATTGTTCGCCACGGCAGACAGCAGCTCGAGTAGACCGTACGTAAACGACGTGATACCGCGCACGCATACGGCGCGGGTGCACGCCGGCAGGCTATCGGCCAGGACACCGGCCATAATGTCGGCCGCCTCGCAGGGCTCGACCATATCTCGACGGTCCAAACCGCCCGCGTAGGCGCGCAAAAGCTCGAACACACGAGCCTCGGCATCGCTTTTTGGCTCAGGCTGGCAGTTGTCGCCACGGCATCGTTCGGCGCCCGTCCCCGCAACGCCCGGCAACACGTCGCGGGCCATGCGCGCGAGCATGCGCACTGTGCCCTGGCTGCGCGAAAGCGGCTGCAGGTCGGCATCGTCGAGACGCGTGACCATGTCCGAGAACAGCATCTGGCGCTGCAGGTTGTCGACGAAACCGCGCCCGTCGCCCAAAAGCTCCCAAAGCGAGCGAAGCCACGATGTAGACGTCTTGTAGTCGATACCCAGCGAAACGCCGGCTTCCGCCGCATCATGACGGCACAGGTCGAGCTCGGCAAACGTAGGTGCCAGCAACACGGCACGCCCGTGGCGGACAATAAGGTCGGCAAGCAGCGCCGACTCGGCATCGCTCAAATCCGTGCCGGCATTGGTGGTATAGATTCGAACAGGCATGGTCCTCCGCTCAAACTGTTCGCAATAATCAATGCATCCATCCTACCCGCCCACGCGGACACATTGCCACCACAGCTCCATCTTTTGGTACAAAGCAACCTGACCCCAACGAACCAGCCGATTGCGGGCATATAAAAACCGCCCCCGGAGGAGCGGTTTTGCACAATTCGTTTTTGTCGCTGGCCTACTCACCATCCTCCAACTTAATGAGGATCTTGCGGTAGCCACCGTACTCGCCGTTCAGCGCCTTTGAAACGCGGCTCACCGTGGTGGACGAAGCGCCGGTACGGGCCTGAACCTCAACATAAGGCTCGCCCTCGTCCAAATAGCGCGCAACCTGCAAACGCTGAGAAAGGTCGCAAATCTCGCGCGGCGTGCAGATATCGGTCAAAAACGCTTGGATATCCTTCTCGTCGTCCAAAAGGCTAAATGCGTGGACCAGCTGCTTGACATCAGGCTTGTCAAACATGTTCTCGATATTCATCGATCACCGCCAAACCCGCCAAAAGGCATCGAAGTTGATACTGACATCGGGCATCGTTCGCCCGTTCTATGCAATAGGGCAACGCCTGTGGCTTTTGCCCGTAGCAGTGTAGCACACCACCAAACTAAAGCGACAAGACTCTCTGCCAGCGGCGCGTTTTTCAGGACGAACGCCGTTTAGAAACCATATGCGCACGTAAGCTCCACGAATATTTGAGACAATGGGCGCCCAAACACCGCGGCGCGCCCGCGCAACCATCCAGGTCGCCGCCGTAAGCCGCTTCACGCGACGCCAGCAATCCCGGCGCAAGAAAGGATTCACGCCATGCGCTTTATGCTTAACTGGCTCTTCACCTCGATCGCCATCGCGATCGCCACGTTCCTCGTCCCCGGTATCCAACCCTTCGGCTTTGCCGAGACCTGGGTCTGCTTTGCCTTTGTGGGACTGTTCCTGAACATTGTCGATTCGTTCGTCAAACCGTTCCTCACGGTCATCTCGCTGCCGCTCACGATCATTACGCTGGGCATTTTCCAGCTTGTCGTCAACAGCTTTATGCTTGAGCTCGCGAGCTACCTGTCGGTCAACCTGCTGGGCGTCGGCATCTCCATCGCCAGCTTTGGATCGGCCTTTATGGGCAGCATCCTGGTGTCCATCACGCGCAGCATCCTCGACAGCATCGCCGAGGACTAAAACGGCCATTCCGACCGTGTCCGTCTCAACAGCCCAAAACGAAGGCCGCCCATCGCAAAAATGGACGGCCTTCTTATTTTTCAAGTCTCAAAGGGCGAGAGAATCTACCATTTCCACCCCGTCCCCAAATGCAGGTGTGGGTTAGATGACGTAGTCGTAGCCATGGTTGGGAGCGACTAGTTGATCGAGCGTCACACCGTCGAGGTAGTCGTTGATGAGCTTGTCCAGGTTCTTCCACACGTCGAGCGTGGGGCACTCATCCGAGCGCGAGCAGCCCTTGCAGTCGCCATCCAGGCAGGCGACCGGCGCCAGACTGCCCTCGGTCAGGCGCAAGATCTCGCCCACCGTGTACTGCTCGGGCGGACGCGTGAGCACATAGCCGCCGCCCTTGCCACGCATGCCCGAAAGCATGTTGGCGCGCACGAGCGTAGCCAAGATGTTCTCGAGATATTTCTCGGAAATCCCCTGTCGCGCCGCGATCTCTTTGAGCGGGATGCGACCGGCCGCCTGGTGCTCGGCCAGATCGACCATAACGCGCAGGGCGTACCTGCCCTTAGTAGAAACCAACATATATAGTGCTGCCTTTCGGTCTTTTAGTCCGTTGAAATTCTAGCCGAAAAAATGGGTTTGAAAATACCCGTTCCGGTCAAGATGGTTAATCGACTCGTAATAATCTTCTATTTCCTATTGCATTACTAGGCTTTAGTGTCTACTATGCTTGCCAACAGCTAAACGAACAACCTATAAGGTTTATGGGTTTAGCTGCTACACGCACCGTGAAACCACACGGCAACCAGCAACTTGAACACTTTGGAGGTTCACCATGAGCAAGGTTTACACGTCCATCGATCAGCTTATCGGCCACACCCCGCTTCTGGAGCTCACCCACTTTGAGGCCGACGAGGACCTCAAGGCCCGCGTGCTCGTCAAACTGGAATACTTCAACCCAGCCGGACCCGTTAAAGACCGCGTCGCCAAGAACATGATTGACGAGGCCGAGAAGGCAGGCAAGCTCGTGCGCGGCGGCGACTATACCATCATCGAGCCCACGAGCGGCAACACCGGCGTCGGCATCGCCTCGGTGGCGGCCGCCCGCGGCTACAAGGTGATCATCACCATGCCCGAAACCATGTCCGTCGAGCGCCGCAAGCTTATGCAGGCATATGGCGCACAGCTCGTACTCACCGACGGTTCCAAGGGCATGAAGGGCGCTATCGCCAAGGCCGAGGAGCTGCAGAAGGAGACTCCCAACAGCATCATCGCCGGCCAGTTTGTGAACCCCGCCAACCCCGCCATTCACAAGGCAACGACCGGCCCCGAGATCTGGGACGACACCGACGGCAAGGTCGACATCTTCGTTGCCGGCGTCGGCACCGGTGGTACCGTGACCGGCGTGGGCGAGTTCCTCAAGGAGCAGAACCCCGAGATTAAGGTAGTCGCCGTCGAGCCCGCCACCTCCCCGGTGCTCTCTAAGGGCCAGGCCGGCCCGCACAAGATCCAGGGCATCGGCGCCGGCTTTGTGCCCGACGTCCTCGACACCCGGGTCTACGACGAGATCATCCCCGTCGAGAACGACGACGCCTTTGCCACCGGCCGCGCCGTGGGCCACAAGGAGGGCGTGCTCGTAGGCATTTCGTCCGGTGCCGCCGTGTGGGCCGCATTGCAGCTGGCCAAGCGCCCCGAGAACGAGGGTAAGACCATCGTGGCCCTGCTTGCCGACACCGGCGAGCGCTACCTGTCCACGGCACTGCTCCAGGACTAGAGCTTCTCGTTCTTAGAACGAGTCCAAGGCACGCCGGTCTCCCCTCTCTTCTGGCAGCCTAAGCCCATCTCGTTAGGGTGTCCCACGAGACGTCCGAACTTGCTACAATGTCTGCGGCGCGGAACCAGCCTCCCGCGCCGCTTTTCTTTTTTGGCCACATGCCACCAAGGAGAACCTCCCCATGCACAACAAGCGCGTGCTCGTCGCCATGAGCGGCGGCGTCGATTCCAGCGTGACCGCGTACCTGCTCAAAAGCCAGGGCTACGAATGCGTCGGCGCCACCATGCGCCTCACCCGCCCCGCACCCGACCCCGCCACGGGCATGAGTAAGGTCGACCGCGACATCGCCGATGCAAAGGCCGTCGCCGAGCGCCTGGGGATACCCCACCATGTGCTCGACCTGCAGCAGACCTTCGACCGCAACGTTATCGAGCGCTTCGTGACTGCCTATCAGGAGGGGTTGACGCCCAACCCGTGCATCATCTGCAACCGCCATATTAAGTTTGGCGCGCTGCTCGATGCGACGCTGGATATGGGCTGCGACTACATCGCCACGGGACATTACGCCAAAACAAGCCAGGCGGCAGACGGCACCTGGCAGCTACATCGCGGCGAAGACCCCAAAAAGGACCAAAGCTACTTTTTGTATTCGCTTACGCAGGAGCGCCTGGCGCACACGATCTTTCCACTGGCAGGCCTGGACAAGGAGCGCGACGTGCGCCGCATAGCCGCCGAGCAGGGCTTTACCAACGCCCAGAAGGCCGAAAGCGAGGACATCTGCTTTATTCCAGACGGTGACTACGCGGGCTATATCGAGCGCCGCTGCGGACATCCCGCTGCACCGGGCGACATTGTGTGGCGCGACGGCAGCGTGGTCGGGCGCCACAATGGCGCGCTGCGCTACACCATCGGCCAGCGCAAAGGCCTG
>CAJMJM010000054.1 GCA_905213725.1 Collinsella aerofaciens | reverse complement strand
ACCGAGCCGTACGCTTGAACTTGGAAGGGGGAGGCCTCGCGGCCTCCCCCTTTTTGCGTTTACCGGGCATAAATGACTCATTTACGCCAGACGATTTAATTCTTTTTGGTATTGAGCTTTTATTTAAAGAAAATAAAACGAATAACAAGGGCGACTGCTATGGCTGCAATGATTAAAAGCAGGATTGTCAGTCGATGCTGCTTGCGTCGTTTACTTGATGAAACGAAGATTGATTTTCCCTGTTTTGGCGTTTCGAGATAGCGAGCCGAATGCGTCAAGGTTTGCTTTGGTCGAGGACCTCTTTGTTGATGAGCGGCGGATGCTTTCATCGGCTCATCACTAGCTGCGCTGTTTTTAGATAATGGTGCGTCTTTCAGATATACAGGGTCTCCCGAGGCGACGCCCATATGTTTACGTCCCGTTTGGGCATCCTCGAGCGTTTGATATCGATTTCTCGTCACATACTCGGGCTCCGGATCATTAATGGGCTCTTGCGAGATGTGGGGGCGATGGAACCGTGGCGGCTGCGTGGAAGTATCTTCCCCCTGCGTCGGCATAAACATATTGTTCTGGTTTTGGTCGTCCATGATGCCCTTTAGCTCGTTACCAACAACGTGTACGCGCTCATTGTAAGCCCCTTGTTATTTGTAGCTGGGGACATACTCGGTATTTAAGCTCTGGTTCAAAGAACCTTAACCTTCCTAAAACCTGAGTCATACGCACTTAGATATGCTTATAGTACTGGACTCAAAAAACTTTATAGTCGATGTATATATGAGCACTGGGTGGGCATATATAAGAGCGTCAAAAGAAGTCCCAGTCACCTGGAAGATGACTCGGCAGTCCTATAAAGGAGTGGTAAACATGGCAAGCATGGTTCCTTATCGTTCGGTTTTTGGCGTTCGTCCCTCTGCAAGCTCGCTGTTCGATCTGTTTGATGATATGAGCGACCTAGCGAACAGCTCGATTGCCTCTAAGGCGTTCCCCGTTGACGTTGAGGATAAGGGCGATGGCTATGAGGTCAAGGCTTATCTGACCGGCGTCGCCAAGGACGATATCGATGTCGAGCTTAACGAGGGCCGTCTGTCCATTAGCGTGAATGTCGAGGAAGACGAGGAGAACGAGGGCAAGAACTTCCTGCAGAAGGAGTTCAGCTCGTACAGCGCGACGCGTGGCGTGTATCTTAAGGACGCTTCGAGCGAGGGCCTCTCGGCTAAGTACGCTGACGGCATCCTGACCGTTACGGTTCCCAAGATCGTCGAGAAGAAGAACGTTACGAAGATCTCCATCGAATAACTTCGTTGGTGTTCTTCGCTATTAAAAGACAACAAAAGGGGCTGGGAAGCGATTCCCGGCCCCTTTTGCTGTTTAGGACAGTCTATTGAATGGTTGCTGGCCGATACTGGCTTGCGGGGCGTATCGAGAGTTTTCGCGATCCTTGGAGAAGGGTGGCGGAGCTGCCGAGCTCGTCATCCAGGGTTGCGGCCAGAGCTTTGGCATAGCTTTTGACGGTAAGGCTCGGACGATTGTTATCTTGGCTGATATGCATGGCAATGAGCTGTTCGGTGCGATCGGTAACAAGTTCGCGCGCGGCTTCGGCGGCTTGGCCATTGGAGAGGTGTCCCCTTGCAGACAGGATGCGCTCCTGAAGAAAGCGTGGATATTCTCCCTCGCGCAGCATGGTCGCATCATGGTTGCTTTCGAGCGCGAGGACTCGACAATCTTTGAGGGTGTTCATGGCTTGGCTCGATAGCTCTCCGGTGTCGGTGGCAAAGCCGATGGAATCATCGAGGGCGTCAAATCGATAGCCGACTGGATTGATGACATCGTGTGATGTTGAGTAGGTTTGCACGTGGATGCCGGCAATGGATAGGGTGTCACCGGGATCGAATTCCTCGACAGGCAGATGCGAAAGATTTTCTTTGCTCGAAAGAGTGCCCCTGCTGGCAAAGAGGGGGCCGTGCCAGTGCTTGCACCAGACATCGAGGCCCTTGATGTGATCGCTATGCTCATGAGTAATGAGAAGAGCCGAAACGTTGTCTGTCGAGAGCCCCAGTTCTGCCATGCGCTTTAATGTCTCGCGGCGAGACAGTCCGTCATCGACCATAATGAGCCCCTGCGGGCCCTCGATGAGTGCGCAGTTGCCTTTAGAGCCACTGCCGAGGATATGAAGGTGCAGACGAGACATAAGATTCCAAAGGATACAATGGGTGCGGACGAATAGAGGAGGAAGCAAATGCCTACGGTATCTCAGCATTATGGACACCATGCCGTGCCTGGGACAGTCGATGAGACCCGGACGAGGCAGCAGGCTGCTCCTGTCGTGCTCATGGTATCAGGCGGCGCGGACTCGACGGCACTGCTTCTTATGGCGTGCACATCAAAGCTGGATATCCAAGACGGACGCGGTGTTGCCCCCATTGCTCGCGAGCGTCTGCATGTGCTGCATGTAAACCATCATCTGCGCGGCAAGGCGTCCGATGGCGACGAGGCCTTTGTGCGTGAGCTCTGCGCGCAATATGGTTTACCGCTGTGTGTGGAGCACGCTTATTTTGATGGGGAGTCGGGCAATATTGAGGCCGCGGCCCGCGAGGTGCGCTATGCCGCGGCGCGGAGGTATGTTCGCGAACTCTGCGCCCAGACGGGGGCGCCGCGAACGGCGGCTCGTATCTGCACCGCGCACACGTCTTCGGATCGCGCGGAAACGTTTTTGATGAACGCGATTAAGGGTTCGGGGCCCGCTGGTCTATCGAGCATTCCTCGCCGGAGGAATATCGTGGTGCGTCCCTTGCTCGACCTAACTCATGGCGAGCTCGTGGGCTATCTACAGGTACATGGTCAGCCGTGGCGTGAAGACGAGAGCAATGAGGATATCTCGTATCTGCGAAACTACGTGCGCCATCGAGTGATGCCGGTGGTGGCGCAGCGCAACGCGAGCGTCTGCAAGACGATTGGCGCCGCCTGTGAGATCTTGGGTGATGAAGATGCGTTTCTATCCCAGCTGTCGGCACAGGCGTTTCGAAGCTGTTTGCGCAAAGAGGCAGCGGGCGCGCTGGTGCTCGATGCCAGGCGCCTTGCTGCGGCCGAGGTGGTAATCGCGCGGCGCATCGTGCGACTGGCGATTAAGCGCATCGATCCGGACGCTCGTCCCGAGATGCGACATGTGGAGCGAGTCCTTTCCTGCGTTGCCGAGGGCGCCGGCTCGGTCACGCTTCCGGCGGGGATTGACGCACGCATTGAGTTTGGCATGCTGGCGTTTAAGGCGCCGGCGGCTCGCGAGGGCCTGGTCGCGGACTGGGTTACCGTACCCGGTCGTTTGCCGTTGGGCGGGGGGCGCATGCTGGTCGCAGAGCCGATGGCCGTTGAGCCGGGATGCGATATCGTGCGCCGCGCCCGTGAGCTTGCGGTTGCCGGGGAAGTGACAGCTTTGGTAGACGCGGCTGCGCTGGGTTTTGCCGACAGCGATAGTGAGCGGATCCTGGCGGGCTCACGTGGCGAGATCCCTGCAGAGGCGCGATTGGCGCGCCTGTGGGTGGACGGTCCCGCACCGGGAGACGTGATGTGCCCGCTAGGAATGAGTGGCCGAAGCAAGAAGGTATCCGACTTGCTAGGCGAGGCTCGCATTCCCGTTTCCGAGCGCGCCGGCGTGCCCGTGGTGAGGACGGCGCCGGGAGGTGCCGTGGTGTGGGTCGCCGGAGTTCGCGCGGACGAACGTTTTAAATGCACGGCGGCGACGCGTGTGGCTTATCTGCTTCGCGTGGTTGACGCGGATTAGCCCCTCGCACCAGCTGTTCTGTGCGGCGTTGACGGTATTCCCGCGCTGATGGTGCGCGGGCTGGAAAATATACCCCGTGCGCTGCTAGAATGTGTAGTTCGCGTCCATACGGCGGTGTGTGGGCGATTAAGCACAAGAAAGGGTTGTCATGGCTTCTCAACATCCGGATATCGAGAAGGTTCTGTTTACGCAGGAGGATATCGACGGCATCGTTTCTCGCCTGGGCGAGGAGATCACTCGCGACTACGCGGGTAAGGATCTGGTGCTGATCGCGGTTCTGCGCGGTGCCGTTGTCTTTATGGGCGACCTGATGCGCAAGATTGAGCTACCGACCAACATCGATTTCATGGCTGTTTCGAGCTATGGCGACGGTGTGAAGTCTTCGGGCATCGTGCGTATCATTAAGGATCTGGATATCGACATCCGTGGTCGCGACGTGCTGATCGTCGAGGACATTCTGGACTCGGGCCTGCCCCTCAAGTACCTGATGAAGAACCTCGAGAGCCGCAAGCCCGCTTCGCTGGAGGTCGCTGCCTTCCTGTGGAAGGACGTTGAGGACCGCACCTCGGCCATCACGCCCAAGTATGTTGGAACCCATTGCCCCGATGCCTTTGTGGTGGGCTACGGCCTCGACTATGCCGAGCGCTATCGTAACCTTCCGTATCTGGGCATTTTGAAACCGGAGGTTTATTCGTAAGATGCCCGACGACCATAACGATAACAATTCCCAGACTCCCCGGGAGCCTAAGATCCCGGGGATGCCCGGAGGCAAGAAGCCCACGCGTACGGGCTGGCTGTATTTTATTTTGGCTTGCGCGCTTCTGGGCTACGCCTTCTTTAACATGGGCTCCGGCTTTGCCAATTCCAGCAATACCGTTAAGCTCGCGACGAGCGAGATGGTGAGCGCCATCAAGCAGGATTGCGTCGAAGATCTGACCTATACGGTTCAAGACGGAAGCGTGACGGGTCATTACTGGAAGACAAAAAAGGACAAGGGCGATACGAGCGAGCTCAAGAGCTTCTCTTCGACCTATGTCGGCTCCGATTCGCTTGCCGAGCTCATGGCGGAGCACCCCGATACCAAGTACATCGTCAACACCAACGATCCCGATTTTTGGGGCGACTTGGCGATGAGTGTGCTTCCGACGATCGCCCTTATCGCCATCATGTTCTACTTTATGCGCCAGATGATGGGCGCCAACAACAGGAACATGCAGTTTGGCAAGACCAACGCCAAGACCAACGAGGCCACACGCCCCAAGGTCAAGTTTGAAGACGTTGCCGGAGTGGACGAGGCAGTCGAGGAGCTCGAGGAGATCCGTGACTTTTTGAGCGATCCGGATCGCTATCGCAAGCTGGGCGCCAAGATCCCGCGTGGCGTGTTGCTGGTTGGCCCTCCGGGCACCGGTAAAACGCTGCTGGCCAAGGCCGTTGCCGGCGAGGCGGGCGTGCCGTTCTTTAGCATCTCGGGTTCCGACTTTGTCGAGATGTTCGTAGGTGTCGGCGCCAGCCGTGTGCGTGACCTCTTTAAGGAGGCCAAGTCCCAGGCCCCGTCGATCATCTTCATCGATGAGATCGATGCCGTGGGACGTCAGCGCGGAGCTGGCTTGGGCGGCGGTCACGACGAGCGCGAGCAGACGCTCAACCAGCTGCTGGTCGAGATGGACGGCTTTGAGGAAAGCGAGTCGGTCATCCTGATCGCCGCCACCAACCGCCCCGACATTCTGGATCCGGCGCTGCTGCGTCCCGGTCGTTTTGACCGTCAGGTTACGGTCGACCGTCCGGATGTGAAGGGCCGCGAGCAGATCTTGCGCGTGCATGCCGAGAACAAGCCGATGGACGAGGACGTTAAGTTTGAGAAGCTCGCCCAGATGACCGTTGGCTTCACTGGTGCCGATCTGGCAAATCTGCTCAACGAGTCTGCGCTGTTGGCTGCCCGCCGCCATCGTTCCGTGATCTCGATGGACGAGGTCGAGGAATCGATGGAGCGCGTGATTGCCGGACCGCAGCGCAAGGGTCGCGTGATGACCGAGGCCGAGCGCACCACGATTGCCTACCACGAGAGCGGTCACGCCCTGGTGGGTCACATCCTGGAGCACTCCGATCCGGTCCACAAGATCTCGATCGTCAGCCGCGGCCAGGCGCTGGGCTACACGCTGCAGCTTCCGCAGGAGGACCACTTCCTCAAGACCAAGAACGAGATGCTCGACGAGCTCGCCGTGTTTTTGGGCGGTCGCGTTGCCGAGGAGCTCATGTGCGATGACATCACGTCGGGCGCGAGCAACGATCTGGAGCGCGCAACCAAGATGGCGCGCGAGATGGTCACGCGCCTGGGCATGAGCGAGGAGCTGGGCACGCAAGTGTTTGGCGAGGCGCAACATCAGGTGTTCCTTGGTCGCGATTACGCCGATCACCAGGATTACTCCGAGGAGACGGCGCGCCGCATCGATATCGAGGTCCAGCGCATTATGCGTGAGGCCCATCGTCGTGCGGTCGAGATTCTGGACGCCCGTCGCGATCAGCTCGATCTGATGGCGAAGGTGCTGCTTGAGCGCGAGACCGTCGAGGGCGACGCCGTGAACGCCCTGCTCGACAACGAGTGGAATGCCTACCTTGAGCGCGAGGGCGATATCCTGGCGGCCAAGGAGGAGCGCAATGCCAAGGCGGCCGGCATGCCGACCAAGAAGCGCGTGCCTCGAATGAGCGAGGAGGAGCTGGCGGCTGATGCCGCGGCCTTTGCGCAGGCGGCCATGCAGGAGGATGCCGAAGCCGCATCCGATGATGCTGACGATGACCATGCCGTCGTCGATGCCGACACCGACGCCGACAAATAGTCTTTGTGGCGAAAGCCTCCGCGGGGAAACCTGCGGAGGCTTTTTCTTTTGAGCGATATGGGGCCGTCTGTTGATTGGGGACAGACTTAAATGAGCGTTTTCACGCATTTAAGTCTGTCCCCAATCAACATTGCTGCGGCACTTTGCTCGGCTAAAGCGTACAATAGCGCCTATGCGAAAGGGGAACAGATGATCAACGAAACTATGTATGCTCGCGGTGCGGAAAGCTCCATCATCCGTGAGATTTTTAGCTATGGCCTTGAGCGCAAGGCGCAGATCGGTGCGGAAAACGTATTCGATTTTTCGCTGGGCAATCCGAGCGTTCCGGCACCCGCTGCTGTGGCGGAGTCCATTAAGAAGGCCCTGGAGCTGCCGAGCGACCAGCTGCACGGCTACACGCCCGCACCGGGCCTGCCGCAATGTCGTGCCGCTGTGGCCGAATCGCTCAACCGCCGCTTTGGCACGAGCTATGAGGGCAAAGACGTCTTTATGACGGTGGGTGCCGCGGCTTCGCTCACCTGCGCGCTCAACGCCGTTACGAATCCGGGCGACGAGGTTATTGTTATCGCCCCGTACTTTCCGGAGTATCGCGTTTGGATTGAGAAGGCCGGCTGCACGTGTGTCGAGGCGCTTGCCAACGAGGACACATTCCAGCTGAGCGTGGATAACGTATTCAAGGCGATCACCGACAAGACGGCAGCCGTCATTATCGACTCGCCCAACAACCCGACCGGTGCCGTATATACGCGCGACACGCTGACGCGACTGGCCAATGTTCTGCGCGAGGCCAACGCTCAGCGCGATCCCGAGAATCCGATTATGCTCATCTCGGATGAGCCGTACCGCGAGATCGTGTACGGTGCCGAGGTGCCTTGGGTGCCCTCGATCTACGAGCACACCATCGTGTGCTACTCGTATTCCAAGTCGCTGTCGCTGCCGGGTGAGCGCGTGGGGTGGATCTTGGTTCCCAACACCAATCCGCAGGCTGCCCGTCTGATGCCGGCCGTTGCCGGTGCCGCCCGTACGCTGGGCTTCGTGTGCGCGCCGGCGCTCTTTCAGCGCGTAATTATCGACTGCATCGATGAGCCGAGTGACGTTGAGGCCTATGCACGCAACCGCACCGCGCTTACCGACGCACTAGCGGAGTATGGCTACACCTATGTTGAGCCGGATGGCGCGTTCTACCTATGGGTGAAAGCAATGGAGCCCGATGCGAATGCGTTTTGCGAGCGCGCAAAGAAGTATGAGTTGCTTGCGGTTCCCTCGGACAGCTTTGGTATGCCGGGTTGGTTCCGCCTGGGCTATTGCGTGAGCTACGAAACGATTGTCAATTCGCTACCCGCTTGGAAACAGTTGGCGGACGAGTAT
The DNA here is from genome assembly GCA_905213725.1 of Collinsella aerofaciens. GTDB lineage: Bacteria > Actinomycetota > Coriobacteriia > Coriobacteriales > Coriobacteriaceae > Collinsella > Collinsella aerofaciens_BZ. The sequence goes on along the minus strand of CAJMJM010000054.1, from coordinate 3,958 downwards.
CGTTAAAAGTAAAGCGCTCTGCCTACAATGTTTTACGTGAAACGGGGTTTGGTGTTAAGCCGGACCCCGTTGTCATGGACGTTGTGTCTTTGGGATGGAGTGGTTTTACGACTATCGAAGGCTATGCGTACAATGAATATAAGCGACGGCCGTGCCAGATAAGGAGACCTGATGCCCTACCTGCTTTCTTGTGACATTCATACCCATACGATGTTCTCTGCGCATGCATATTCGACCATTGAGGAGAATGTGTACTGGGCGGCAGAGCGTGGTCTGCAGGTGCTCGGATCTGCCGACCATTTGAGCTCTATGGTTACGGCTTGCCCCAATGACCTGCGCAGTTACCAGTTCTTTATCAACCAGGATATCTGGCCGCGCATTTGGAGCGGCGTGCTGGTGCTGCGTGGTGCCGAGGCCGATATCGTTTCGCTGGACGGAAGCCTGTTTGGCGAGGACACTCCTGTCACGCTCGATATTGCCGGCGATTCGTACAGCCGTCAGCATTCGCTGTTCGATTTGGTTACGCGTAATTTGGATTATTTGGTTGCGAGCGTGCATAATCCGCAGATTGCTGAGGGCGCGACGCTGGCCCAGACGACCGAGATGTATATCAATGCCCTGGAGCACCCCAAGGTGTTCATGCTGGGTCACACGGGGCGTTCGGGCGTGCCGTTCGATATCGACGAGGTGCTGTTGGCAGCTAAGGCCAAGCACAAGATTATCGAGATCAACAACCATAGTCTTGAACACGGTGTCGACACTGAGCATTGGGCCGTATGCCGCAAGATTGCCGAGCGCTGCGCCGAGCTGGGCGTGGGCATTGGCGTGTCGACCGATGCCCACATTGGCATGGCCATTGGCAAGCTCGATCACGCGCGCAAGATGCTCGACGAGATTCACTTCCCACTGGATTTGATCGTGACGCGCGACCGCGAGACGCTGCTGTGCGAGATGGCGGCAGCCGGCGTGTGCGATCTGCGCAATGGGATGTAGCGGAGTTTATAAACCAAGCGAAGGGGGCGGCCCAGGCGGGTCGCCCCCTTTCTTGTCCCAAAAATCTACTGAGGTTGGTTAGCGGCGTTCGAGGACCGCTACGGTTTCGGTGTGGTCGGTGTGAGGGAACATGTCGACTGGCGTGATCTTGAGCAGGCGATAGCCTCCGTCGAGGAGCTGGTGCAGGTCGCGCTCTTGGGTCACGGGGTTGCAGCTGATATAGGTGATGCGGCGCGGCTTAAGTGCGCAGGCAGCTTCGAGGAACTCGGGCGTGGAGCCGGCGCGCGGCGGGTCGATGGAAAGAACGTCGACGCGTTCGTTGTTGTCGGCGGCATCCAGGATGTAGTCGGTGGCGTCGTCGGCCATAAACCAAGCGCTGCGGGTGAGGCCGTTGAGCTCGGCATTGCGACGTGCGTCGGCAATGCCCGCCGGGTTGCGCTCAACGCCGAGCAGCATAATGCCGATACCCTTGTTCTGGGCATCTTTAGCTGCGCAAAGACCGATGGTACCGCTGCCACAGTAGGCATCCATGAGCACATCGCCCTGGTGCAAATCCATGCCGTCGATAGCGAGCTGATAGAGCAGCTCGGTCTGTTGCGGGTTGGTCTGATAAAACGCGGTGGGGGAGATGTCGAATTCGCAGCCGAGCAGCTGGTCGCGCATGCATTCGGCGCCATACACGATGCGGGTTTCCTCGCCGAGGATGGCGTTGCCGGGGCGTCCGTTGATGTTTTGGGCGACGGTGACGATGCGCGGATCGAGTGCGGCGACAGCCTCAAAGAACTCCTGCGCATGCGGCAAGTCGCGCTGAGCGGTCACGAGCGTGACCATGACCTGGTCGGTACGCCAACCGCAGCGGACGACGGCATAGCGAAGCAAACCAAGATGCTTGTCCTCATTAAAGGCGGGAATATGCAGCCGCTCAGCTTCGCGTGCGATGCCGTTGAGAATCTGACGGGCGCCCGGTGCCTCGACGGGGCATTCGGGTACGGCAACGATCTTGTGCGTGCCGCGCTCAAAGAAACCGCAACGGACAGCGCCCTCCTTACCGGGAGCAAAGGGAGTGGCGGCCTTATGGCGAAAACCGCGCGGCGCAGGATATTTGCCCGGGTCGCCCAGGGTGACACCCATGCCACGAATAGGATCTACAGCAATGCCCTCACGCTTACAAAGCTCGGCAAACAGCTCCTCCATAGCAGCCTGCTTAGCCGCCAACTGCTTTTTATAAGGACGATTGAGCGCCGTGCACCCACCGCAAGATTTCATGATCGAACAGGGAGACTTGGGGTCCACGGCCTTACGCGCAGACGAAACCCGATCTTTATGCGAGCGCTTGGAACGAGTCTGAGGCGCTTTATCCCCGCCTCGACGAGAGTCAGAACGCTTGGTCTTAGCTCTGCTCTTGGTCGGTTTGCTTTTTGCAGCTTTAGAAGACTTGGATTTCGTAGAAGATTTCTCCTCCTTCGACCCCTCAGCCGCCTCGATCAAAGCACGACGAGCCTTACGCTCCGCACGAGATTCTGCCATGAATTAACCCCACTAATTTACAAATTGAAATCTGAAAGCATTGTACCGTGCCAAGCTAGCGGACGATATGCAAGCGTCCATTTCGTGTCAGTGATAAGTCCAACGATGTTTGCTCCCCGCCCATGCCGGGCAAACCCTCCCTTGTACTTTATCAAGGTAGAGTGTATGATTCTGGACGTTACACGACTCACTTTACTTAACTAAAGTGCCATCAAGGGGGAATACCATGAATACCGATATGTCTCGTCGTCAGTTTGTTGGTCTAGCCGGCTCGCTCGCCACGGTGCTTGGCCTTGGTCTTGTCGGTTGCGGCGGTGGCGCCGGCAAGGGCTCCGCTGCTGGCTCTGCCGCGGCCAAGGATGTGAAGGGTGCTGCGGAGTCCAAGAAGCTCGTGGTGGGCTTTGATAAGTCCTATCCTCCGTACGGCTTTGTGGGCGACGATGGTGAGTACACCGGCTTTGATCTCGATCTGGCCAAGGCTGTTGCCGATAAGCAGGACTGGGAGGTCAAATACGAGGCCATCGACTGGGACGCCAAGGATACGCTGCTTAACTCGGGCGCCATCAACTGCATCTGGAACGGCTTTACCATGGAGGGGCGCGAGGATGACTACACGTTCTCTGAGCCGTACATGCTCAACGAGCAAGTGCTCGTGGTCAAGAAGGACGCGGGCATCAAGAGCTGGGACGATCTTGCCGGCAAGACCGTGATTACCCAGACCGATTCCGCTGCGCAGGATGTGCTCGAGGGTGACCAGAAGGATCTGGCGGCGACGTTTGCCACGCTCGACACGATCGGCGAGTACAACACGGCCTTTATGCAGCTCGAGAGCGGCGCGGTCGATGCCGTGGCTTGCGACCTTTCGATTGCCCAGTATCAGCTTGCCGCCAAGCCCGATGCTTATACGCAGCTTGATGAGCCGCTGTCCAGCGAGCACTACGCCGTTGGCTTTAAGAAGGGCGACACCAAGTCGGCCGATGCTGTAGCCGAGTCGCTCAAGGCGCTCTACGAGGACGGCACGGTCAAGGACCTCTGCGATAAATATTCAAGCTATGGTTTGTCTTTCGATAATTGGGTGCTCAAGTAATGTCTATTCAGGTCATGATGCAGATGCTTGGCCAGGGTTTCTTGGTCAGTTTGCAGTTGTTTGTGCTGACGCTGTTGGGGTCGATTCCGCTGGGAATTCCCGTGGCGTTTATGCGCATGAGCAAAATCGCGCCGCTTCGCTGGATTGCGCGCATCTACATTTCGGTCATGCGCGGTACGCCGCTCATGCTGCAGATGTTTGCCATCTACTTTGCCCCGTACTACGTGTTTGGCATTTCGCTCACGCCCGATTCCAAGTGGACGGCGTGCGGCGTGGCGTTCATCATCAACTACGCCTGTTACTTTGCCGAGATCTATCGCTCGGGCTTGCAGTCCATTCCGCGCGGTCAAT